>JBJSXY010000288.1:0-4550 GCA_046086625.1 Pseudomonadota bacterium
CTCTTTCAGGTCCAAGCAATTGGGAAACTAATTCAGGCTCTGATAGATTTTCTTCAAAGATTATTTCTTCTGATTCATTCAACTTAAACAAATATTCTTTGAGAACCTCATTAATCAAGGAAATAGGAGCCTTTTTCATACTTCCCATCACTTTAAGAAGCTTTCGAACATCGCTATCTTTTAAGTCTTTGAGCAAAGCTCCCGAGCGGTCCTTGCCCAAAACATTCATGAGAATGGCAATTTTCTCAATCCCAGTTAAGTCATTGCAAGTTGTTTGTCTCATGCTGCTATCCCTTCAAGCTTTCGGTCGCTATCTTCTTCTAGCCACTCCTGAACAATTCGGACCCCTTTCTTTGGAGACTTTTCAAGTTGCTCCACGATGAGATTTCGGAGTCTTTTTTCCTCTTTCTTCGACTCAGTTTCAGAGAAAATGTCGCGAATCACATTATCCGCTTCATCATTTTTCTCCATCTGAGTGACTAAATTGTCATTGCCTGCTGACTCCTCATTCGCCTGAGCTTGAACTGCTGCTTCCATTTCCTCCACCGTTCTTGGAACAGCGGTAAGTTCGGCTTCGGCCAGCCTTCTTTTTTCGTCGGCACCTGTAATCCATTTGAGAAAGGGTCTTAAGACCATGATCATAAAGCTTAAGAAAACTAGGGCAATCAACCCATTTCGTAAAAGTGGCATTTTTATATTTTGCCAACTGAACCCAGGAGCAGTTTCTGATTCGGGGACAGAGATATCCGTACTTTTAAAGGGCATAGAACTAACTGTGATGCTATCTCTTCTTTGAGCATCAAAGCCAACTGCATTGGCGACAAGATCTTGAATTCGACGTAATTCTTCTTCAGTTCTTGGGGCAAAGGTTTCGGTAGTAGAGTTCGGAGCTTTCGAATAATACCCATCGACAACGACTGCTACGGTCATTCGTTTAATCGAACCACTGGGTTTATCTACCACTTGAATTTTTCTGGGTACCGCATAGTTGGCGTTACTTGTGTTCTTTTCGTTTGTGCTCGTCGCCATTGGAGTCTGGGGCTGATTCGTTTCAGTACCGGGTAAATTTGAACGGCTTCCCGGAATACCCATGGGGTTGGGTCTTGAGCCGGTATTGGTCTCGTCCATCTTTGAAATAGAACGTGCAACTACTTTATCTGGATCAAACGTTTCTTCCGTCGTATTCACCCGCGACGGGTCAATTTCGGCAGTAACTTTCGCGCGAACCTTACCGAATCCCACTACCGGCGTTAGCATTTCTTCCACACGGCGTTCGTACTCGGATTCAATTGACCGCTGCATCTCCAGAAGAGCGGTGGGTATCGCCGGAGTTGTGTTGTCCTCGGGACGATGTAGAAAATTACCCTTAGTATCAACGATAGTGATCTGATTTACTTTCAGGCCTTCTACCGCACTTGCAACCAAGTGAGCGATTCCGGTGACTTCTTGTTTCGATGGAGTCATCCCACCTCGAAGTTCTAAAACGACCGATGCTTTAGGAGGATCCTCATCTTCAAGAAAAGTCTTTTTTGGAGGTACACTGATGTGAACTCTTGCAGTTTTTACGGAAGCCAAACGCTGAATCGAACGAGTGAGTTCGCCTTGAACCGCTCTGACATACTGAATTCTTTGAACATAACTGGACATCCCAATTGTGGAATTATCAAATTTTTCAAAGCCAACGAGATCCTGTCCTGGCAGTCCTTCTTTAGCCAACTCCATGCGAGCTTTGTAAACTTGGCTAGCGGGGACAAGGACTGTGGAGTTATCTTCGTTTACTTGATAGCTAATATTTTGTTCACTCAGTTTTTTTGCGACATTTTTGGCCTCTTCAGGTCGTAAATCTGAATAAAGAACCTGGAGAGGATCCCGTTTTAAAAGAGAGACCACAGTGGCTAAACCCACCACAACAAAAGCTGCGCCTGCAAGCGACAGAATCTTTTTTTGCTTCGGCATACTATTAAAGTAAGCCTTGGCTGATCCCAAAATTCGATTAAGTGTCTCGTTCATAGTTTATCCAGATAAAAAATTATCAGACCTGCATTCTCATCACTTCTTGGTATGCATCGATTACTTTGTTGCGAACTTGGACAAGCAACTTAAATGCAGTCTCAGCTTTCTCCATCGTGATCATTGCATCGTGGAGATTTTCCGATTTTCCTGTTGCTAAATCTCGTGCGCTCTTATCTGCTGAGCCCAACAGTTGATTAACTTCATCAATAGAACGACTCAAAAACTCAGAGAATCCCTCAGTTTTATTTTCGTTTGACTGAAGCGCAGTAGATGCGGTGTTCAGTGCCGGTTCATTAGGAATGAGCTGGGGGCTAATCGTTGAAATATTCATCTATTATTTCCTCCCTATTTCCAGTGCCTTATTCATCATGCCTTTAGCGACATTGATGGAGGTGACATTTGCTTCATAGGTTCGGCTGGCAGTAATCATATTGACCATCTCTTCCATCGTATTGATGTTTGGATAAGCCACAAAGCCTTCCGGATTCGCATCGGGATGTCCAGGTTGATAAACCAATTTAGGTGGGTTCGGATCTGAAACAACATCTGAAACTTTCACACGGTGTAGAGGGACCTCTTTCATTTGACCTGCGAGTTCGGAAGCAAAATTACGAGTGGTTTCTGCCTCAAACACGACGTCTTTACGACGGTAGGGACCTCCCTCTGGAGTGCGAGTCGTTTGAGCATTAGCCAGATTGCTCGATGTCGTATTCATTCGCATTCGCTCTGCACTGAGAGCCGAAGCACTCACATCAATTGATTTAAAAAAATCTGACATTAGTTACGCCCCTCCCCAATCGCATATTTGAGAAAGAAGAATTTCTTGTTGATCATTTGCGTGCCTGCGGAATATTGAACATCGTTCTTTGTCATTGCAGCCATTTCTCTGTCCATATCCACGGTATTCAAATCTTGTCCCATTTCTGAGTGTGGGTCTTGGACTATCGTTGCTTCGATACTAGAAATATCAGGTCCCATGGCCCCGGATTCGTTTGCATCGACAGCCCTTTGAAGTTCAGCTTCGAACTCTACTTTTCTTGCCTTGAACTGAGGCGTTTCGGCATTGGCAATGTTATCGCTAATCACGGATTGTCGGAGCAAATGAAGATCCAACGACTTTGATAGCGTATCGATGGTTTTATCGAAGAGTGTCATAAAAAGAGCTTAAGTTTTTTTTTGAAATGCCGATTACCATAAATTAGCAATCCACAGGCCAACTTTTTTCTGCGTAAAAACAACGAGCCCACTAAGAAAGAGGGAATTTTTTTCCTAGTAGACGGAAAATTATTTCAGGCTATTTCTTGGTATTGCCGCAATTTATTCCGTAAAGTTCTAACGCTGATTCCCAACTTTCTGGCCGCTTCTGTCTTATTTCCCTGAGTTAATCTAAGGGTCTTCTCAATGTGATTTTGTTCGATATTCGCAAGCGACTGATTCGACTGAAATGCTTCCGCTGGTTTCACTGAGTGGTTAAGGAGTTTCTCTATTTCATCTCCTTGAATCAAATCGCTGTCATTTAACAAAACAGCCCGTTCGATAACATTGGCTAATTCGCGGATATTTCCAGGCCAACTGTAGCCTTCCAATAACTCCAAACCAGTTTTTCCTATTTGAATGCTACTTCTTTGATATTTCTCTCGGTTACTCACGAGAAAGAAGTCAGCTAGATTTTGAATTGCTTCTTTTCGACCCCGTAGAGCTGGACAATCGATTCGAAGAACATTTAACCGATAGAACAAATCCTCTCGAAACTGCCCACTTTGTATGAGAGTTAGAGGATCTTTATTAGAAGTTGCAATCAGCCTAGTGTCTATTTGAATGGTGTCTTTGCCTCCAAGCCTATCGACTTCCCCCTCTTGAATCACTCTCAACAACTTAGCTTGAAGAGCTAAGGGCATCTCAGTTACTTCATCAAGCAGTAAGGTTCCCCCCATGGCCCTCTCAAACTTACCAATGCGCTGATAAAGAGCTCCCGTAAAAGCCCCTTTTTCAAATCCGAAGAGTTCCGCTTCCATCAAGCCTTCGGGTATGGCTGCACAATTTAAGCTGAGAAATGGCTTGTCTTTTCGACTCCCCATTTCATGAATGTACCGAGCAATGAGTTCCTTTCCAGTCCCGCTTTCACCGCAAATTAAAACAGTTGCTCCAGAGGAAGCAGCTTTCCGTGCCACATGCAACAGCTGACTCATGAAATGATCACCCACAAGCATCACTCGCTGATGGAAACTGACGGTGTTCATGGTTTCTCCAAGAGTTTAAGTTCATTGGCTGCCAAGGGACTCCAAAACTCATCTTTGGAAGCAACAACCTCTTGCCATCCTTTTTTGGCAGCTTCCACATCTTTTAAATGCATAAAGCATCTTGCTAAATTAAATTTTGACTCTGAGAGGTCTTTGGCAGCAGGGTCTATTTTTATCGCTTGAAGGTAGTACTCGCGAGACTCTTTGAATTTTCCTTGCTCAAGAAGAGCTTTTCCTCTCATCGTAATAAATGGGACCCTTTCTTTTTCATCCTTAATTCTCTTTTCCGCAGCTTTG
>JBJSXY010000289.1:0-3835 GCA_046086625.1 Pseudomonadota bacterium
AGTTGGTGACTGTAATTTGGATTCGAGGTGTCCTGGCTTCAAGTAAGTATAATAAAAAGCCCAAAAAAGTAAAAATCCGAACGGAAAACTCAGTCCTGGAGGAAATCTATCTGCACGCATTTCAAAAAACAATTCAACCGCTAAAAAACAGGGCACACTCCAATAAACAAAGCGAGGAACTCCTGAAGCACCATTCGGTAGCGCTCTTTCGGGATGAGAACGGGTTTGATGAAGGTAATCTCGGTATTTTTGGGATTCCGTAGGCATATATTCTCCACTTTGGGTGCAAAACCACTTCCAAAATCTCTCCCGTAACTGAATGGGTCAACTGTCTAATCTTTGATTAGAGCATTAGAAAGACATGTTTTTTATTCATAAAATCAGTAGGTTCTATAACTTGTTGTTTTTTTGATTGTCGGGTTGCGAGCTTGGGGAATGGCTTTCCCGTTGAATCTCTTAAGAAAACTCCCTAAGCCTTGCCAAAGTTGCCCACTTCTTAATCACTTTTCAGTCAGCCGCCTGACAAAATTTGCTTCCAAATCAAGGCTCCATTGGGTCTACGCAGAGTATTCCGTTTGAAAACGCGAAAACACTTTCGGTCTAGGTTCTGCTTCTTTCCTTCGTAGGATTCAACTCATGTTTAGAAATATGTTCATAGCTTTTTTGGGAATCGGACTTGTATCTTGTTCCGAATCCCTCCCCTTAGGTCCAGTCAATATGATGGTGATTAAACCTGCGGGGCCATCTTGCCAATACTCTGTGAGCTCAGTGCCTCTGCAGACTTTAGAGAACGTCTCAACTCTTCAAGGACTTTTAGGTCGAGTGGTTTTCAGCCCCAATGATCTGGAAAGTGACCCTAGCATTTTAGAATTAGGTCTGGGATTTCAAAATTTAGATTTGCGATTTTCGGGCAGTAATCGATCCTTTGCCCCATTGGATAAAAGTAGTCTTTTAGGAGTGAGTCTCTACTATGCAATTGAACAAGGATACTTTCTTTTTAAAAATCTGGATCCTGCAGGAGATCTTCTCTCGGTTGTTCCTAATATGCGAGACACCTATATTGTTCAGAATGCGAAGTTAAAAAGTTTGGAGGATCAAAAAACTTTTTACTCCGACAATGCTGCTTATGTTCAAGTAAAGGGAGATAAGGGTCCGCGTAATTATTTTCTTCATTTTCCCAACGATGAAATTACGAATATCCCACTCGGATTTAACGCTGGCGTATTGATTCACGAGTATGCTCACATGATTGCTCAATATCTTTTTCACAACAAACGCTCGGAAGCAGGATTGCAACTCAGTCAAGATTCCGAAAATACACTTGCGGCTTTTGAAGAGGGTTTTGCTGATTACTTTGCTTTCCTGGCAACAAGTGATCCCAGTTTTTTTCACTGCAGTTTCCCGGGAACAGGGGATCGAGATTTGTCACACCCGAAATTACTCACCCGTGAACAATTAGGTGCAATTAATAGTTCAATTGATTTTGACTCGCATGATGGAGGGGCCGTCTGGGCCTCTGCTCAGTACCAAATCGGACAATTGATTGGCCATGAAGCTAATGGGCGAAGCCTGATTCGGTTCATAAATAACCTAGCTAATTGTACGGGCCTAGCTTCTTCTAGAGCACAAATTAGTTTTAGCACCTTAAAAAATTGTCATTTACAGGCTCTGGGATCATCCAATGGCCAAATCCAACAAATTTATCAGTCTGCATTTGGTTCTATGGGAGGTTTTTGATGCTAAGAACCTTTCTTCTTATAATGGTACTCTTCGAATTTCCGACTTTGGCACAAGCTCGGGTTTCTGTTCCGCTTTTACCCCCGAGGGAGCGCGCAAGCACAACTGCGCCCGAACCGACTCCAATCACACAAAAAAAGATCCTTCGGTCTGAATTAACTGCAATCGGCTTGGAAGTGGGGACTGTAGGAATTAAAAACACCTCTGCAAGTGACGTAGTTGGCCTTCAGCTTCTCTTTGGAATGCGAGCTAATTATATTTATCCTCTTGGATCCCGAGTTTTTCTAAGACCATCAATTGGATATTTCCTTAAACCTGAAGGGGAAGGACAAGTTTCCATCACTCAACATCTCGTCGAGGCAGGCCTGGGAATACAGTATGCCCTGGTGAGAAAACAAGGCTTCTTATGGCATGCTGGGCTTTCCCAACGGATGGATTATCTGTTTACAAAAATTGCGATTAAAGACAGTACGAGTACGACCCCAAGCGCGTTCAGATATCGGGCGGGTACCAGCACTGGTATAAGGTTTAAGATTTCTCAAAAATCAGATCTGAGTTTCGATTTGGAAGCCGGAGTAACTCCATTTGATAATTTTAGATTTCAATCGGGTTTTACTTCGGGAGTAATCTTTTTTATCGACTAAACATTTTACTAACGAGAATAAACAACTCCGGTTAAGATTTCAAAAATGACTTTCGCATCTTTTGTTCAACCCAACATCGATCCAGTGATTCTACACCTATGGGGTCCACTTCAAATTCGTTGGTATTCCCTTCTGTACGTAGGGGGGTTCATACTCGCACGATGGATTCTCGTGCGCTTAGCAAGAGAACCCCGCTTCAAGTTTACTCCCGAAGATATCGAACAATTTATTGTTTGGCTTCTTGTTGGAACCGTCATCGGAGCAAGAATTTTCTATTGTGTGGTCTATGATCCTCAAAGTTTAATAAGCAATCCACTTTACTTGTTTGAAACTTATAAGGGGGGACTTTCGTTTCACGGCGGTTTGATGGGCGGAATCACATCGGCCATTTTATTCTGCCGAAAGAAAAAAATCCCTTTTTGGAATTTCACCGATGCAATGGCTCTTGCAACCCCTTCTGGTTTGGCCTTGGGTCGAATCGGAAATTTCATTAACGGTGAACTTTATGGCCGAGTAACCGATGTGCCGTGGGGGGTAGTTTTTAAAGATGGCGGGCCTCTTCCTCGACATCCTTCGCAACTTTATGAACTTTTCTTAGAGGGGCTTGTCCTGTGGGCCGTCCTTTGGTTTTTAAAAGGTAAATTAAAAAAGGATGGTCAATTATCTTTTGTTTTTCTTATTGGATACAGTTTGAGCAGATTTATCGTTGAGTTTTTTAGAGAACCAGACAATCAAATAGGTTACTTAGCGGGTGGGTTAAGTATGGGACAGATTCTTTCATTAGTCATGTTAGCGATGAGCTCAATCGGTGCTTATTTTTACTTCAAGAAGACCAAGTCAGCTTAAAAACTGGGGATGAAAAAATTTAGCCCTACAAAAACCGTGTAGTTACTTTTCGGGGATTTCTTGCCATAGGTTTCTGAAAAAGTCAGATAATCTCTTAAGTCAAGAACTAGACCCATCGACCGGTTGAGAAAAAATTTAAAACCAATGCCAAAATCAACAACTGGATCTAATCCATTTCGAATGGTTGATTCCGGGTTTCCTTTGCTCAATTTTACAGTTTTGGTGCCGGCAACCCCAGCTCCCAGGACCGTGTAAAGATCGAAGAAAACTAAAGAGGAACCAAAAACTCGAATCTTTCCATAAAAGGGCGAAAAAATAAGATTCGAAGTTGCGAGATAATCGAGTTGGGCTGTTTGTAAATCAGTAATGTTTTTGTCGTTTACTAAATTATTAGCCCACGAAGTGATGGAAGCAGAAGCCTTTTGAACGTCGGCTATTTCCCAACCTACGGAATCGGTCAAATGCCAAGTTGCTTTACCCCCGACGAAATATTGGTTGTTCACATCATCGTAGGGCATCAAACCGCCTGTAACGGCTAATTCAAACTTACCGGGCTTGTAATAAAGCTTGTTGCGAACCACTGAACCCGACTCTTTTTCAAATTCGGA
>JBJSXY010000290.1:0-2833 GCA_046086625.1 Pseudomonadota bacterium
TTTCAAACAACAGTTTCTCCGTCATGAGTTCGAAGTATTCCACTCCCGCTGATTGAATTTTTCATGGAGAAACTTTAGGACTTGAATTAATAAATTTCAAGTTCTAACCGCCAAAAGCCTCTCGGAAATCATCTTTCAAATCGTTAACATCTTCAAGTCCCACTGAAAAGCGAACCAAATTATCTTTAATTCCAAGTTGAGATCTCTCATCAATGGATATTCCAGAGTGCGATGTAGTACTGGGACGAGTTATCAAGCTTTCAACTCCTCCCAAGCTGGGCGCCACAAAAGGAAGGGTCAGGCGCCTCATAGCAGTCTCTAGATCATCGGGCGTTCCCCGAAATTCAAAGGAGACCATTCCCCCAAAGCCCTTAAAATACTGCTTGGCTCTTTGGTGATCAGGATGTTCTTCTAATCCCGGGTAATAAACTCTCTCAACTTTTTTCAGTGATTGTAAAAAACGGGCGAGCTCCAACGCATTCGCATTGTGCTCTCGCATTCGAAGCCCGAGTGTTTTTATTCCGCGATTTAACAGAAAGCACGCGTGAGGATCGAGTGTTGGACCCAAGTGACAAACTAGCTTTCGAACTTTTTTTAATACTTCTCTTTTGCCAGCTATCGCGCCAGCTAAAACATCCGTGTGTCCATTTAAATATTTGGTGGCGCTGTGAAGAACAATGTCGAAGCCGATTTCGATGGGATTAAAGTTATAAGGAGATGCAAAGGTATTATCGATTATCGCCAACGCCCCCTGTTTATGGGCCACCGAGACGATTTTTTCAAAATCAGGAATTTTCAAAAGTGGATTGGAAATTGTTTCAACGTAAATCGCTTTCGTATTTCCACGAATGTAATTTTCAACAAAACGCGAATCTCCCGTGGGAAACAAAGTGACTTCCCGACCCCAAAATGGAAAATCATCTTTTAAAAAATAGTATGTTCCGCCATAGAGATTATCTTGGGCTAAAAGATGACCACCAGACTCGATTAAACTCAGTAAAGCTGCTGTAATGGCTGCCATCCCCGAAGAGGTTACAATCGCGTCCTCGGCTTTTTCGAGGGTCGCAATTTTTTCACCAAGCGCCTGATGATTGGGCGTGTTGTTTAGGCGCCCATACTTCACATCAAGGTATTGCGCCTCACCCTCAAACACATAAGTGCTCGACTGAAATATAGGCTGCGTAACCGCTCTTTCAAAAACTCTTTCACCAGAGTGTATGGCACTCGTATTAAACCCGTTTTTTTTATTCACCCAAGACCTCCTCAGCTACTAGGTCCTCTGGAAAAGTAATGATGAGTTGGCTCTCAGTTTCTTGAAGCAACAGCGATTTTAATTTTGCCCCTTCACACGGCCCCCCCACACAAAGTCCGGAATCCATCTCATAGAGGGCTCCATGCATTTGGCACTGGATCAGGGTTTTGTCGTGATTAAAGAAACTGTTGTCATTGAGATCCAAAGTAACCGGCAAGTGTCTACACAGGTTTTGGTAAGCGTAGAAGCTCTCGCCCTTTCGAACCACGAAGCCTTTGATGATTTTTCCCTTAATCTTTACCGAAAAATCTAGAGTTGAAGGATCGCTGGCAGTTAGTTTCTTTTTTAGAACCACCACTGTAGCTTCGTTTACTAAAGGCCTCATGGATTTTCAAAAACAATGAGCACGATCGTTATATTATCCGAATACTCTACCTTTGAAGCCTCATTACAGAGCCGTTCCAACAATTTTTGTGGTTCAGCAAGTTGCTCTCTCAATCGAGACACTAGATCCATCTCGGAGATTTGCTTGTAAAGACCATCCGAACAGAGGAGTAGCGCCTGCCCCGCCTTGGCTTCAATCGTGTCTTCCAAAATGCTGAGAGGATGCACTCTGGTATCCAATCCCAAATAGGAACTCAGCACAGGGCCTTTGGATTCTTCATCAAAAAATTCGTGATCTTCGGTCAACTGCTGAAGCACGCTGCCATCAAATAGATAGGCTCTGGAATCTCCCACATGACAAAGATGAATGAGATTGTCGGTAATTTGAACTGTTGTAAGCGTCGTTCCCATTAAGGGTTGTCCGTTACAAGACTCAAGAGCCTCCTTCAAAACATCATCCGCCAATTGAGTTACGACTGGCTTCAAAAGTTCACCGGGCTTGTACTTTTTCTGAAGGCCATCGACTGCCATTTTTGAAGCCTCTTCGCCTCTTAAACCACCCCCAACCCCATCGGCAACTGCATAGAGCTTGAGATTATTATCAATGAGAAAGGAATCCTGATTTGTTTCTCGACCCCCGATTACTGAATGTCCAAAGCCTGTTATTTTCATTATTTTTCTCGCTTTAAGAACGACCTCTTATTTTAGTTGAATTTCAAGGTTCTTAAAGCATTGAATTTGACACGAGCGCCTGTCCCACCACTGCTGATTTTCCAAGACCAGTACTTTGCAAGTGCCGCAGATCCCCATCCCCCGACAATTAAAAATTTTTTTCTTTCCCTGATAAGGTGTTAGCCCTTCTCGCAAAAGGACCCGCCGCAAGTTTTCGCCGGGGCTCACTTCAATAACGACAAGTTCGCTGGAATTGGAATGCCCTATTTGAAGCTTCAAACTCGGAGTTAAACTCATTTTCTTTTTCTATCTGTTGCCCACTCATTGGACAATGCGACGTTGAAAAAAATTTCATAATTCCATAAACCCCTGTGCTTTCAGGGAAAAACCAGCTGTATACACCTTGGATATTGAACCCGTTTTGCGCTTCGCGTTATACTGATTCTAGCTTAAGGAATGCGTCAATAGAGGAGTGAAAATAGGAACAAAAAAAGTTTAGCGCGTTCCTAAGCAAGGGGCGGAAGG
>JBJSXY010000291.1:0-2035 GCA_046086625.1 Pseudomonadota bacterium
TGCCTAAAACTTCAAGGGGAGGTTCGATGGACCTCTTCAATCCCAGATCGAATGGGCATGGGAATTCAGTTTATTGCTCTCTCAAAACCAGATCGGAACAACCTGAAAAAATTCGTTGCCCAACATTAGTCTCCAAGAGATGATGGCGCCCATGTATTCGAAAGAATTACCGCTCAACGAAAAAAAAATAGCCCGATGTCGAAAAATTGCGACTGAAATCGGGAATGAAGTGGCTTCATTAATTCATCAAAACTCTACTGTGGGTACCGAACGAGGGATTCTTCGAATGCTGGGGCTCAATGGAGCGTTAAAGCACCAAGGACTTCAATATCCAGTTGCCAATTTGATTTTAGATCAATTGAAAGAAAGTAAACGGCTTCAAGAAGGAGCCCTTTTTTGGGTCGCTAATGCCCTTCTGGCTGAAAACATAAAAATAGATGCCTTGGAGAAAGGTGTCGCAAACCGAACAATCGATATTGGAAAAATTAAGTCTCAAGATCCGAAAAAGGTCAGAAAGTTTGGCCAGGAACTTGCTGAAAAGGCCTACAAGAATCTTAAAGTTTTTAGAGAAACCAGGAAAAAGTTAATTGCTCGGCAAGGGGAACCTCTGCGCGAGAAGCGACCTTTAAAATACGTGATTGTTGCAACTGGAAATATTTTCGAAGATGTCACTCAAGCTAAAAGTGCAGTTCATGATGGGGCCGATATTATCGCCGTAATTCGAAGTACTGCCCAATCTCTTTTGGATTATGTTCCCCACGGTACTACCACTGAAGGGTTTGGCGGAACGTATGCGACTCAAGGTAATTTTCGAGTCATGAGAGAAGCTCTGGATACTCTGGGTTCTGAAGTAAAACGGTATATTCGATTAACCAATTACTGCTCAGGTCTTTGCATGAGCGAGATCGCCGCTTTAGCTAGTCTGGAGGGGCTCGATTGCCTTCTGAATGATGCCATGTATGGCATTCTTTTTCGGGACATCAATCCTCGCCGCACTTTAATAGACCAACATTTTTCCAGATTGATTTGTTCAGTGTCAGGCATCTGGATTATGACCGGTGAAGATAATTATATGAAAACCACGGATGCTGTTAAAGCAGGTGACCAGGTTTTAGCTTCACAGTTCATAAACGAAGTGTCTGCACTTAATGCAGGAATGAAGCCCGAGCAAATGTCGATTGGTCATGCCATGGAAATGGATCCCGCTTATGAAAAAGTAATTCTCATGGAAATTGCTCGAGCCCAGATGACCCGACAAATTTTCCCCAAAGCTCCTTTAAAGTACATGTGTGCAACTAAATACAAAAGTGGCGATATTTTTACGGCCCATGCTCTAGATACCATATTTAACCTCATTGGTTCGATGACCAATCAAGGGGTTTTACTTCTTGGAATGCCAACTGAAGCCATCCATACCCCCTGGATGCAAGATCGTAGTGTGGCTTTACGAAATATTAATTATGTTTTGAATGGGAGTTTAGGACTCTCTCAGGAGTTTGGATTTAACACAGAAGGGTTTATTGCAAAGTTTTCTCAAAAAGTTTTAGATGGGTGTTTAACTCTTTTAGAAAAAATCCATCGCGACGGTTTTTGTAAAGCCATTGAAAAGAAAGCATTTGCGGATGTCTCAAGAACGATTGATGGAGGAAAAGGGGCGGATGGCGTATTTGAGATTGACCGGGATATTTATTTGAATCCCTTTTTTAAACTCATGGGGAGTAAGATTTAGCTATGGCTGAAATCAATCTCCAACAGCTTCTTCCCTACGGGGACACAACCCAAGATGGCGCAGTTCAGCTTAGTTTTACTTTGCCGGTTGAGCCTTCGGCAAAATCAAGAGAAGCAGCTACCCAAATGGTTCGTAATTGGGGTTTTTTTGATGTGAAAATTGCTCACATGTCAGCTATTGGAATTGGCTACTCTTTTTTTGTTGTTATGGCTCGGACTGAAAAGTTCATCGACTACACGAAAGTAGAGGCCCCCCAGCTTGATCTCCAAAAAAGAGACTACAAAGAGATTGATAAGAAAATTCTCC
>JBJSXY010000292.1:0-2861 GCA_046086625.1 Pseudomonadota bacterium
GGGTCCAATCATGCAAAAGAGCATGGGAGCGGATAAATAAGCATTGGTTCTGGAGAAGAGCAGCGCTCTTTTTGCGAGTCCTGGCATTTCGGGTGGAGTTTGTCCGGCTTTCACCCAAGTGATAATTTGCCGTTGGGCAGGCCAAATGATGAACCAAACATTAAACCACATAATGGTCCCTAGAGTGGATCCCATCATAATCCACTGAGCACGGCCGGTCATTCCACCATCCGCATCTCTCCAAAGGTTACCTTCGGATCCTGGAAGACCATACTTCGAGAAAAGAAGAACCAATCCAAAGACAAAAGTCATCATTGCGCCCCAGCGGAACCACCAAAGAGCTCGGGGAAGAAGAAGAGGATTTACTTTGGGTTTAACTTCTTTATCGAGAACACCTTGCAAAGGAACATTCACGAAATTGAAGAAGTAAAGATGCCCGATCCAAATGATTCCTGAAAAAACATGACACCACCTGAGAAAGAACAACCACGCTGAAAATAAGTCAGTTTGCATATCAAAAGCCTCCTAAGTTGAAAATTTCACAGAAGATTTAACTATCACTTCTATTCTGTCAACAAATCGACAGAATGAAAACAGAGAAATTTCCGACATTTAGAATCGAAAGGGAAGTTTAGTATGCGGCTTTTTCATCTGTCGAACTTCGGTCCATCTTGAAGAATCAAGAACTTATCGTGAATACAAGGAGTATTCACCCGCTGGCAGAGAGAATGCACTCTTTAAAAATCGTTACGAACAGGTTTCGGGGAGACTATGGGGAAAGCCTTTCACATTTTAGCTCTTATGCTGCTGCTGAGTTTAACCAGTATGCAAAAAGCTCGTGCTGAAAATGGCGAAATCCTTTTTGGAGCGGCCGCGATTACTGGAGCTGTAAGCGCTATGGTAGTGCCCGCTATCATGTCCCAAGCTCAAACTAACGTGGCTCGAATTAATGCTCAAACCTCTACCACTATCAGCCAAATGAATGCCCAAACCTCTTTGTATCAAGCTCAGTTACAATCTCAAATGGCTATGGCGAATGCAGCTTCATCGATGCAGATAGCTAGCTATAATCAACAAAGCCAAACCAGAGATTTGCTCTCTCAACTTCAGTTTCTTGCTTATAACCGAGCTCTAGATAATCAATTAGCTAAAATGAGAACAGCCCAGGAATTAGAGCTTCAAAATAATTTGCTGATTCTTGAAGCAAAGAAAATGGAACTCAGTCAGGTTTTGGCAGAGGCAAGGCAATTGGGAGGAGCGCCTGTAGGGACTGGAGTGCCTAATTTAGCTAATGTACTTCCTGCAAACCCGGGAGCAACTACTCCGTTAGCAGCTTCTTTGAGCGCAAATGCGCAACTTAAATCAGGTGAAGCAGGAATGGGAAATGTTCAATCGAGTTTAGGCTTAAGAAGAGCTCTCACGGCTAGTATTTCAAGTGGATCGACTCAAAATAGTCGGCGGGCTATCAGTCGGGATCTTACCAACATGATCAATTCTACAGCGGTTGATACGCTTACAGCGTATGATGGACCCTCTCGTCGAGTGCGAGAGAGCTCCCCAGCTCGTGCTATCGCCAGTCACCATCGAAGATAAGTCCTTGAAGTTTCATTTCTATTAAGTGATCTTTCCTTGACGTTTAGTTTCTAGATACGAATAAAGCCATTAATTCATGGATTTAGAAACCTGGACTGACCCTTCCAAAAAACCTACGCACCTGTATCGAAAGTAGCCATTTTAACAATCAAATAGTTTCAAAGAGTTAAGAGCTGGAGGGGAGCTGTATACTTGGCAAGGCCTATGCAGTCTTCAGTGATAAATGAAACGAGTACGGCAAAATTCACAGTTTCAAAAAGCTCTGAGCCTCATCTTGACTTACTCCTTAGTGGCTCCAACTTTTATTAAAGCAGATGAAGACGAACCGGGTTCTTCAACTAAGTCCGCCATCATGCAACTCGGTTCAATGAAGCAAGCTGATGCTGCTCTTCAAAATTTAAATAAGGCCATGGAAACGGCTGCGCAAAATCCAAACGACGATTGGAGAAGAGAAGAAGTTAGAAAAGCAGTTCAAGCAGTGCCTGGAGCAGTGCAAGCAGTGGCGAGCACTTTTGCTGCTCATACGATGGCAAATAGTGCGCTTCCTTTTGTGCTTTCCACGTTAGGAGCTGCTATTGATGTAGATGCTCCGAACTCTTTTGATAAACATTTGAAAAATCCAAATCCAGAAGCAATTCGCAAATCATCTGAAGCCGTTTCTGAAAGCAAGCCTTCAGAAACTTTGTTTTATGTAGTTAAAGAAGATGCTCGAAGGTTTGAAATTCCCGTGGTGAAAGCGGGGATTCAGAATTCTTCTACGCAGTCTTTTTCTGAGAGTCCTGATCTTGCAAGAGTCAGTTTCGCTCCAGAGCAAAATTTTACTTCTATTAGAAACTTTAATCCGGTCTCAAAAGAAACAAGCTCCGCCCCTTCTTTGGAACAAAAGGTGCCCTCTCCCTCTTCTGAAGTGATTTCAAATCTTCATGAAGATATTGCGATTGCCGAATCCGCTTTGAAAGAAGTGGAAGCAGTTAAAACAAGAGAGCCTAGCTCTCTTGAGGATCCTGAGTTTTTATTCGAAAATACTACAAGAAAAGATTCAAAGAAAAAACGAGTGCGAGCTCTTAAGCCTACTTCATGGTTACTGGCTCCCATCTTCTACTTGGCTTCTTTAGAAAATGATGCTCATGCAGAGCCCGGTGGATTGGCACCTGGCAGTGGTATTCCCAATGGAAATCCTGCTAACCCCGGAAATCAGCAGGGGGGTGGGGCAGGGGGTATTTTATTTGGAATAGCCGCGATTGTTGGAGCAGTTTCTCCAATGATAG
>JBJSXY010000293.1:0-14286 GCA_046086625.1 Pseudomonadota bacterium
TGAATTAGTCGAAGCCTCTTCGAGTGGCGTGCCTTCCTCTATTGTGGAAGATACGTTGATAGCTCGCTTGGATGACTTTTCTTCGGTCGAGGCACTTTTCAAAAAACACCCAAACGAAATTGCAGCTGTTTTGATGGAGCCTATTCCGGCGAACTATGGTCTTTTGATCACCCCAAAAGAACTCCTGCTAAAAATTCAGAAAATCGCGAAGACTCATGGCGCTCTCTTAATTTTTGACGAGTGTATCAGCGGCTTTCGTGTCACTCCCCAAGGAGCTTGCGGGTATTACGATATGCAACCGGATTTAGTCACGATGGGCAAAATCGTAGGAGGCGGACTTCCTTTGGCAGCCGTAGCTGGAAAAAAAGCTATAATGGATAAGCTAGCTCCGGTGGGCGATGTTTACCAAGCGGGAACTCTTTCTGGAAATCCACTGGCAGTAGCGGCAGGTCTTGCGGTTCTAAAAGAGATTCTTGCTAACTCTCCTTATGCTTTAATTGAAGAAAGAACCAAACGTTTTGTGGCCAAATTGGAAAAAGTGGTTTCAAACAAGTACCCTTTGAAAATTCGGCAATTGAGTTCTCTGTTTTGGATTGAATTTGGGGAAGGTTCGTCGTCATTTCCCCCTGAAATTAGTCCCGAAAACAAAAAGACCTATTCAGAGTTTTTTAGAACGGCCCTTGAGGCGGGGCTTTATTTTGCTCCGTCTCCGTATGAGGTTTCCTTCATGTCAGTGACGCACACTGATTCAGTTTTAGATACGGCTTTAGAGAATTTAGAAAAATGTCTGAGAAAACACTAAAACAAAAACGTTGGGGCTTTTTGTTTTTAGCCCTGCACTTATTGCTAATTTCACAAATAGTTTGGTGGGCCATTGTTTTTTCTCGATACGTAAATAGTAACCAAGAGCTGCGATTGCGCAATTCACTCTTAGAGTCTCAACTTAATTCGGGAACGGCTACTTCTTTGGAACAATTAGAGCGCGAGGCTTTTCATCAAAAAACCATGTTTTTTTCTGAGTCTATCTTCTTTGCTATCATTGCTTCTGTGGCTCTATGGCTTTTGTTTCGAGCTCTAAAAACAGAAGAACATTCTCGAAAAATTCAACGAAATTTCATCGAAGTCCTCACTCATGAATCCAAAACCCCGCTCACAGCTTTGAAGCTTAGGCTCGAATCTATTCGAGAAAAGATTGGGGAAAATCCACTTTCAGAGGATTTGCGACGGGCTCTTGAAGAGGTGCGTCGGCTCATTGGGATTTTCGATAAGTCTTTAGAGCTGAATCGCCTCGAAAGGTACAGTTTGAGTTTTGAGGAAGTGAATTTAAGGGAGCTTACCGCCAGCATCCTTCGCAGGATGGAGCCGCTTTTTAAAGAAAAGGATGTTCGATTGGAATGTGACCTCTCCAGTGACTTGTGGGTGCGAGGAGATAGTTTTGGTCTTCAAAACTCCATTCAAGGTCTTTTGGAGAATTCGGTTATTTATAATGATTCCAAAGAGAAAAAGCTTCTGATCTGTCTTAAAAAAGAAGATCACTCTGCTCTGTTATCGGTTCAAGACAACGGCCCGGGTGTTGCGCCAGCCGAGTCGGAATTTATTTTTGAGCGCTTCTTCCGTGGTAAAGCAGGAAAAAAAGTTCCGGGAACAGGGTTAGGGCTTTATCTTTCAAGACAAATCATTTCGGCTCACAAAGGGGTTTTGCGATTAATTCCCGAAAATGTCGGAGCACACTTTGAAATTAAATTACCACTTTTGGAGAGGGCTGTATGAGCGCTACTATTTGCCTTCTTGAAGACGATCCGACCATACGGGAATTAGTAGGAGAGAAGCTTCTTCAGCGCGGCTATCAAGTGGATAGTTTCTCGCAGGCAGAAGATGTGACGATCCCTTTTTCCAAATATGATCTATTTATTCTAGATATCATGTTGGAAGGAGAGCAAACAGGGCTTGAACTGTGTGAGGAGATTAGAAAGTCCAAACCAGAAGTTCCAATCCTGATTTTATCGGCTCTTTCGGAGCCTCAAGATCGAATTGAGGGACTTCGATTGGGAGCGGACGATTACTTGGGCAAACCTTTTGAAATGGAGGAGCTGCTTCTTAGAGTTGCTGGAATGTTAAAAAGACGCCAATGGTATTCTGTGAAACTTCCCAAAGGAAATGTTTTTAAGTGGGAAGCGGGCGAAGTAGATTTTGGAAATCGGATGGTGCGTACGAACCGTGAAAAAGTGCAACTGAGTCAGAAAGAAAATATGATTTTAAAGCTTCTCATTGAGCGAGAGGGCGAAACGGTAAGTCGAGATGAAATCCTTGAAAAAGTGTGGGGGTACCATCTTTTTCCTTCGAACCGAACCGTCGATAATTTCATGGTTCGCCTCAGGAAAATATTTGAAAACGACCCAAGCGAACCGCAGTATTTTCATTCAGTTCGCGGGGAAGGGTATCGTTTTACCAGTGAGAAGGGGAAGCCATGAGTGCTCATCCATTTTTGGTTCGGCATTTGGAAGGAAAAAGCGAAGGCCGCTTTCCCGTTTGGATGATGCGGCAAGCGGGGCGGTATTTAGATTCCTATCGGGCTATTAGAAAGAATCACACCTTTTGGGAAATGGTCACCCAGCCAAAAGTTGCAACCGAAGTAAGCCTTCTTCCCTTAGCTGTTTTGCCAGTTGATGCTGTGATCTTTTTCTCCGATATTCTAACGCTTCCTTTTGGTTTGGGTCTTCCCATTCAAATGAAAGAATCGATTGGTCCCGTTTTGGAAACTCCACTCCTCACCGAAGAACAGTTTCACGTGTTTCAAAAGTTTGATGCCAAAACTCACACGCCTTACGTCGGAGAAGCTTTAAAGGAGATCAAAAACGTGATTTCCTCTGAGATAGCTCTCTTAGGTTTTGCGGGAGCTCCTTGGACAGTTGCTTCTTATTTAGTGGAAGGAAGATCCAATCGGCATTTTGCTCAAATTAAGGGCTGGCTCTATCAAAATCCCAAAACCCTTTTTGATTCATTAAATCTCTTAGCAGAAGCGACACTCAACTACCTAGAGCTTCAAATTCAAAGTGGAGTGGATGCTATTCAGCTTTTTGATACTTGGCTTTGTGAAATGCCTCGGGCGAGCTTTAACGAATATTACGTGCCGATGTTAAACCGAATATTTACTGAACTAAAGAAGCAAAAAGTGAAAACGATCTTTTTTGCTAAGGGATCATCGCATTTGCTTTCTGATTTTAAACGGCTTGAGTGTGATGTGTTGAGTGTAGACAATCTAGTGAATTTAAAAACTGTAGATAAAATCACTGAAGGCAAATTTTCACTACAAGGAAATCTCGATCCCATTCTTTTATTAAAAGCCGATTCGGGTTTGGTTAGAAAAGAAACGCGACTCCTGGTTCAAGAAGCAAGAGAACTTTCCAAACCAGCGATTATGAATTTGGGTCATGGCATTTTACCCAACACGCCCGTAGAAAATGCCAAAGCATTTGTGGAGGAGGCTCGTTCCCTATGGCTCTAATCGAGCTCATTCGAAAGTATTCCACTTCGGGGCCTCGGTACACATCTTATCCCACCGCTCCCCAATGGAAAGAAGAAGTGAGTGAAGATACCTATCGTCGCGAGCTTGAATCTCGATTTGCAGCTCCTCACGAAGACCTTGCGATGTATGTTCACATTCCTTTTTGCGAACAGCTTTGCTATTACTGCGGTTGCAATATTCAAATCACCAAAGATCACGGGCGATCGGAAGCTTATTTAAAAGCCCTTTTAAGAGAAATTCAGGAAACAGCTAAGCTCTTAGGAAAAAGAAGATCTCTTTCTCAAGTTAGCTGGGGCGGAGGAACTCCTACTTTTTTTAGTTCATCGGAAATCACCCGACTTCAAAATGGAATTTTAGATTGTTTTGATCTTGCACCAGGTGCCGAAGTTAGTATTGAGATTGATCCCCGAGTAACTACCAACGAACAGTTGGAGACGCTCAAAAGCGTCGGATTCAATCGGGCGAGTTTGGGAGTTCAAGATTTTAACGAATCAGTACAAAAAGCTGTGAATAGAATTCAGTCCGCTGAAATGACAGAAAAAATGCTAAAGACTTGCCATGGACTTGGATTCACCGGAGTAAATTTCGATTTAATGTATGGCCTTCCGCTTCAAACTCTAACAACATTTCAAAAGACGATTGAGGAAGTGATTCGTATTAAGCCGGATCGAATCGCGCTGTACAATTATGCACATCTTCCTAGTCTTAGGCCGCACCAGAAGATTTTAGAAAAACTCAGAATGCCCGATGCTGAAGAGCGAGTAGCCATTTTCAGTCATGCTTATGAAGCTTTAATTTCAGCTGGGTATCGCTCCATCGGAATGGATCATTTCGCACTCGAAAAGGACGAAATGTACCAGTCTCTTTTGGATGGCCGGCTTTATCGAAACTTCATGGGTTACAGTGTGAAAAAAGGGGCGGGGCTTTTGGGAATCGGAGCTTCCGCCATAGGCGAATCACCGGGGGCTTATTTTCAAAATGTAAGAGAAGCCAAAAACTACGAAGAACGAATAGATAAAACCGGCCTTGCAACTTTGCGGGGCTGTCTTTTAACTGAAGACGATCTTGAGCGTAAATGGACGATTCAGAGCCTGATGTGCCAATTTCGATTGGATTCAAAAGACTTTGAAAAGAAATTTGGAAAATCATTTGAAACCAAATTTCAGTGGGAGCTTTCCCAACTCGGTGATTTCTTTCAGGAGGGGATCCTTGAGGGGAATACCTCTTCAATGAAAGTCACCAACTTAGGCCGTCTCTTTGTACGAAACGTAGCCATGCTTTTTGATGCCTACTTAAAAAATCCGAATCAAAAAGCAACTTATTCCAAAACTGTTTGATGCTTTTTCGACCCAAAAACTCAATCATTGTTCCCTTTGATTACTTGGGGCCCGAGTCCTTTCAAGATTTTGAGAACCAACTCCATGCGATTGGCGAACATTATCGATTTTCTAAGTTAAGTCAGATCGCCGAACCAATTTATCAGAAGAAGCGTCAGGGATTTGCTGCAATTGTTCTTGAGAACCCCCGAAAAGGGGTTTTATTGCAGGCGGTTCCGGCTCTTCTTTCTCAAAAAATTCCTTTTACCCTTTTTGTAGATCCCGATTATGTCGGGCTTAATCGCTTGCCCCTCGAAGAAGAACTAGAAAGTTACCAGCGAGCCTATCCGGAAAAGTTTTTAGATAGCGATTTTCAAAAGTGGTGTGAAGTGGCTCGCCTGAATCCAATGGAAGCAGATTTGTTTTTAAAAAAATGTAGACAGAATATTGGACCGTTGCGAGTGGATGAACTCGATTCCTTTAAGTTCTTTACTACTTGGGGAAAACTATTGGATTTACCGCCCGATTTAGTGGAATTTGGTTTGAAGTTGAGCCATTCCATTTCATCTTTAGATCAACTGACTGAGAAACTACGTTTTGTCGAAACCATGCTGAAAACTAAACTCGTCGTGTTGCGAGCCCCTCAGCACGGACTCCCCTCCACCGAGGTCGATCTTGTGACAAAGCGAGGATTTAAAGCAGTGCTTGGTCATGAATTGTCCGAAGTGACTCAAGCTACATCCCCTCTTGATTTACCGGTCTGGAAGCTTCTTTAAGATATTTAACTCGTGTGGTCACAAGCTCCTTCGTTTTTCTACCGATAATGCAGGGTAAAAATTTATGAAGGGGTCCGCTATGTTGTTCAATGGAAATAAGATCGTGAGATATGTTTTGGCCACGCTAGCTGTGACGTTTGTTGTGGGGTGTGCGCACACCGCCACTCATGAAGTGGTCGTTCTGCAAGATGCTGTGATTACTATTGGGGAGAATGAACCCCAGGTCATCAAGAAGGGGGCAAAAGTAATGATTCCCTCAGATTCAGCCACGACGATTTCAGCTCCTGGCTATAGTTCAGTTCTTATTCCTCCCGCTCAATCAGGCTCATCCTCATTTACGGTGAATTTAAAGCCTGCTGAGGGCTGGGGACAAGATCTTGTCAGTAAACAATTGGATGAAGAACTCAATAAGGCTCTTATTAGTGTTAATGAAGTTCAGAGACTTCTTCAAAAAAATAAAGTTGAAGGCGCCCTTAGCATGGTTGAAATGCTGGAAAAAAAGTACCCTAAACTCTTAGGCCTGAGGATTCTCAAAGCAAGATCCTATACGATGTTAAATAAAAAAAATGAAGCTAAACAAGTTCTTCAATCAATCGTGAAGGATTTTCCTGAAAGTCGCACGACACGGAAGTTTTTGGAGGTTTTTCTAAAGGGAAATGAACTAAGAACCCCTGCCTCCCTTTGTGAGGAAATTGAAGAAGTAGGAGAAACAAAATGAAGACGAAAATTACTATACTTTTTTCCATGTGTTTAATGGTATCTGTAGCTCATGCATCTATAGATGTTTCTAAAAAATTACAGTTGCAAGAAATGTTAGAACGCAGATTAACACCTATCATTCAAGCGACAGATATTGATGCAAAAGTATATGTAACCATAGAAGCCGCCGAAGAAGTTGAGCCAGTAGACCCCAATATTCCCTTTGCTCTGCAAAAGTATGTTTACTCAGCGCGCTCCTCATTTTCTAAAGTAAATGTCCTTGTCTTGGGCCGATTTAAAGAGCTGCCTGCTAGTACCAAAAGCATGATAAAGAAGCTAACAAAAGACTTAGGAGCTCCCGTCTTTTTAACAGTTGAAAACTTATCGAGTCTACCTAAAACTGAATTCTCCGATCGAGGACCTACATCTATTAGCGTTCAGGGATTAGATGGCATCAAAAACGCCTTCGCTCATCTTGGGGATCTCGTGATGGCATTGATGGGATTTCTTTCATTTGTCGGTTGTATTGGGGCTATCTTTTTCTTTAAAGCGAGAAATGAAGAGCCCATGGAGTCAACAAAACCCCTTGCTTCTGAGCCTTTAAAAACCGTGAAAGGCTATAGCGATGAGAGTTTAACTTCCGTTCTATCTGATTGCTATTGGTGTGAAGAGGATCGTTACGCTTCTCTCCTGTGGAAACAAATTCCCGTAGAGCAAAGAAAATCTGTGGTGAACGGAGCTGCTTTTTTATCAAGATACATTGAAAATGTGATGAATCTTGATGGACAAAACAAACAATATCTTGAGCATCCTTATTATCTAAATCCCATGTCTATAAATCACTTGGATAATAAAACTCTAACCGACATGACACAAAAGCATCCGGGACTTCTCACTAAATTATCTCCGATGAGACGAAATTATCTTTCTTTATCGGCTTGTGAGAGAGTAAGAGCCGAATTGGAAGCTGGCTCAAAGGCATCAGCACCCGATTTAATGAGACTTCCAGCGGATAGCGAGCGCGGATTTGAAACGCTAAACCCCATTGTATTGCGTTCGGTCAGAGAAGAGGAAGAGGTTCTAAATCTCAAGGGAATTACTCTAGAGATGAAACGAAGAATACCTTCGCTTCAGTGGTTCTGTGAACTTTCAAATGAAAACAAAGCTGCGGTTTTAGATGCGATGACGACCAAAGAGCTGGCTTCGGCCTGGATAGGCCCTGGAAATGTGCTTGATATTTTGAATGCAAGTCTTTCTAAGAGAAGAAAAGAAGAGCTTAAGACTATGCTATCAGAAGTAGAACCCTCGCGAGACAGCTCTGGATTTAAGAAACTTCATTCGATGGTGATTGAAGCCCTAAAGAGCACGGCAGCTAAAAAACATGAAACTAAAATTAAAAAAGTCGCCTAATTTATTTTTAGTCTGGCTACTTTATTTCAGGTTGCTTCAATTGCTTCGGCTGACTTTTTTTCAATTAATGAAACGACCCTTAAAAACAAGGTGACTGTTGATGCTCTCTTTGCGCGTCTTCGTCTTTCAAACGAAACAGTAAGTGGCGTTGGAATCCAGGGAAATATCAACGTGGGATTGAGTGAAAGGTTTGGTTTGGGAGTTTCTCTTGGCCACGCCTTAACCATCCCTGCCTCTACTTTATTTATTCAAATTGGTTTAGAAGCAAAATGGGCTTTAACGGGGACACTCTATTCAAAAGTTAACACCGTTCAATCCGAAAATAAGTCGATTCTTAAAAGCGAATCTGGAAAATCCGGCGGAATACGGTTACATGGATTTATTCACGAATATATTGTTAATAGAAACTATTTGACTAAGCGATATTCCGGAATCGGTGCAGCCTTAAGTTATGAGTTTCCATCCCGAACCAATTTAGTTTTTAGATTGGGACTTCGGGGCGATTACGCGTTCCGAGAAAATGACTCTTTACTGGCTCTCCAAGCTTTTGGAGGAGCGGGACTGCGCTTCTAAACTCAAACAGAAAAGTGAGATTTAGCTGTGATACAAAAAAGGTTAAAAAAAGGTCTTAAGAGTTATTTGATTTTGTTTTGGTTGTTTTCTTTTTCCAATTTTGGTTCCGCAGACTCTTTTACTGTTTCTGAAAAAACATTAAAAAATAAAGTAACTAGCGATGTTTTTTTTTCCGTTTTAGATCTCGACACTGGCTCTCTGACAGGGGCCGGCGTTCAGGCAGGTCTAAATTTTGGTATTAGTGAAAGATTGGGGTTGGGCTTTTTGGTGGGGCATGTATTTACTAGCTCTGGATCTACTCTATTTAATCAAATCAGCGTAGAGGCAAAGTGGGCTTTAACGGGCAATCTGATTTCTCCTAGCCAGACTATTTCATCTGCAGATCTTCCCCTAGTGAAAGTAGATTCAGGGAGTAGCGGTGGATTGATGGTGCAGAGCTACCTCCACGAGTATCTAGTTCACACGTCGAGTTCAGTCTTGGGATATGCAGGGGTAGGTGCAGGCCTAAGCTACGAGCTTCCAAATTTTGGAAATTGGAATTTTCGTTTAGGTGTCCGCACTGATTACTCACTTAGAGGATCATCCTCCTTTTTCGCCTACCAAGCCTTTGGCGGCCTAGCCTACCGCTTTTAGGTACGGCTTTCCTTTTGCGGGGAGAGAGGCATTCTAGAATGTCGAGATTTTATCAAAATTGATTCACATTTCCTGCATCGTAACGCAACGAATCACTTCCGAAACGTAAGAAGCATGTGGTCTATTTTTATCAGCATAGCTTTGTCTATTATTTTGGCGAGTTGTAGTCGCCCCATGGATGTGGACAAAGCGTTTGAGAGTGTGAATTTAGGAAATGGAAACAGTTCCACATCTCAAATCGTCAATCGAGGCATATTCGATGCGAGCATTGCGTGGCTTGGAGCTGGCAATTACACGGGGATTGATGCGACTAAGATTCCTAGTGGAAATAATCTATGTGACGGCTTAACGGTTCTGGGTGTTCAAGGCACAGCTATTTGCCAAAGCGGAACCGCAACGGATGCGGGTAGTAATTCTCATGTATTAATGGGGAAAGAGTACTGGGATGAGAATGGGGTGCTGCAAGTAGGAACGATGCCAGAGAGAACGTTATCTAATCTTAATTCAACGGTTCAGGCTGGCTACTACGATGCAGACGACTTAACAGCAATCGATACCGACTTAGCTCCTGGGAATATCAAAGTAGGGACTGATATGTTTGGAGTAACTGGGACATTTACATCCGACGCTGACGCAGTTGCTGGAGATATGCTCTCTGGAAAAACAGCTTACGTTAACGGCAACAAGGTTACTGGAAGCATCGCAACCCAAACATTATCGAACGCCAGTACTGCAGTGCCAGCCGGGTATTACGCTCTTACTGATTTAGCAACAGTCGATAGCGACCTTGTTGCAAGCAATATTAAATCGGGAACCAATATCTTTGGAGTAAGCGGAACAGCCATTGTCCAAAGCGGAACCGCAACCGACCCTGCAGCTACAGGCAATGTACTTTTTGGAAAAGAGTATTGGAATTCAACGGGTAGCAAGCAGACTGGAACAATGCCTAATCAAGGTGGGTTGTGGGATTTGGGTGACGCTTTTCCGGGAGCTGGCTACTACAGCGCTATTCATCCGTCTCAAACGCTTTCAACGAGTGATGTTTGCAGCACCAAGAACTTCTTAGGAAACCCAGGACAAGCTATTTGCCAAAGTGCGAGTGCTGGAACAAATGCAACTTCAAGCCAAGTTCTTGAAGGCACTTACTACTGGAATTCAACTGGGCAAAGCATTGAAGGAACTATGGCAAACCGTGGAGCTTGGAACCTCACTCAAAGCTTCCCTGGAGTCGGCTACTACACAGGCTCTAGCAACGCTCCAGCAAGCTCGCAGATTTGCTCCTCTGCTACATTCTTAGGGAGCGCTGGCACTGCCACCTGCCAAAGTGGAACAGCAACGGATGCGGCATCAACAGCTAATGTGCTTTCCGGAAAAGAGTACTGGGACGGTACAGGAACCAAACAAACAGGTTCTATGACTGACCAGGGCAGTAGCTGGGACCTCACCATTGCTTTTCCAGGAGCGGGCTACTATTCGGGGATTAACCCAAGCCTTTCATCTTCCCAAGTTTGTTCCTCTGCTACATTCCTTGGAAGTAGTGGAAGTGCAGTCTGCTTAAGTGGGACAGCAACAAGTCCTGCCTCTCAAAGCGATGTACTTTCTGGAAAAGAATACTGGGACAGCACTGGAACCAAACAAACTGGAACTGGAAACTTTGATTGGAATACCCAAATTTACTCCATGGCACCAAGAAGTGATTTAGCCACGGCTCCCACTTCAAGTAGCAATAGAAGTATCGCAACTCTTTCCCAAGAAGTATCCAATGGCTCTGCATTTTCCAACAACTATAACCTCATTCCCAATCCAAAGTTTGATACTGAGGGACGCTACGGTACTGCAAGTGGAACAGCACAAAGACACTATTTGGTGACGATTACGGGAAGACCCAACACGACTTGTGGTACTTCAGGCTCGATTGAAACAAGAATTTCAGACTGCGTAACCCAGAATGGCAATAAAGCTTTTTATGATGGAAAAAATTATGGCCAAAGCGGGGAAGGGGATTGGAAATTAGTTACTAGAACAAGTGACGGCTATGAAGTTTGGCGGGACGAAAGAACAAAGCTTCTTTGGAGCGATAGAATGAGTACCACTTACAACTGGTACCGAGCCACAGGATATGCATCAACAGATAGCACCACGGCCAATACCGGTGGATATGATGCAAGGCCTGGTAGCGGTACGGGCTGCAGCGGGGCTCCCTGCCAGTCCAATCCTCCAGAGAGTGTGTGTGTGGATGCAAGTCTCATTTCAACTTTATCTGGCTACAGCGCATTTACAACTCCGTCGGGAGAAGACGTTAGAAAAGGAAATCTTACTTTTACCAGCTCTCCTTCGGTCACCTGGAGGTTACCCACCATGGAGGATTGGAAGCTTGCTGAAGTGAACGGTATTAGAAAAGTATTACCCAACATGGATTATCATTTTTGGAGTGCGACCTCATACTCCAACTTCCTCGCTAGCGCTTGGTTTTTCTATGGCCTTAATTCTTACATTTACTACAGTGGTCGCCATACCGAGTACTCCGTCCGCTGCGTTGGCCGCTAAACTTACCTTCTTTTCTCCAAAATCTTCATAAATGATCTTCCTCGAATTTCCTCAAGGGTGAGACCCGTTTTTAACGCTTCTTCTTCCGTAATTGCTCCACAGCTCAAAGCTCGTAAAAAGAAATTTAGAAGCCCTTGGCCCGTTGCTGCATCGTCAAAGACATCGCCCAGAAGTGTTGCTTTCGCTGCTTTTTCTACAAATCCCTTTAAACGATCCGAAGCCGAACTCAAAGCCTCCAAAAAGAATGCGTAAGTGGCAGCGTACCGCACGGGAAGTTGCGCGGGGTGCAAGTCCCAGCCCTGATAAAAGCCAGTCGCCAAAGAATGGCGGATATGCTGGTAGCTCATTCTCCAAGCGCGGTGAACGACTTTAGAATCAGAACCCACTGGCATTACATTCGTTGCGCCATCAGAAAGTAGAACAGGAAGTCCTGCAAGGCTTACTTGCATTACATGCTTTGCAAAATCGCACACAGGATTCAGCATCGTTTGATAATGAGCTGTGATCCCACATGAAGCAGTGTAATCGTACGTTCCAAAGTGGGCGCCGATGCATCGGCCTTTTCCCGCTTCAACAAAACTTCTCATGGGAGTTCTGCCATCCGATCCAAAAATCGATTGAGTCGTTTCCACCATAAACTCAAATTTAAGTGTGTTCGGAGCTAACTTGTTTTGTTTTTCAATTTCTTCGAAGATTTCGACAAGAGCCGTTACTTGTCCGGCATGAGTTACTTTAGGAAGAGTCACCACGAAGTGAGACGGTAATTTCCCGCCGGTCTCCTTTAAGAGTGTATTTAAAAAGATTTCAAGCGTGCGAATGCTTCGTTTATGGCATTCTTCGGAAAAAGGCTTGATTCGTATTCCAATAAAAGGCGGCAGGGAGTCTTGAGTCATCCCTTTGGCAACTTCCAATGCTCCCGATTTTGCATGCCCATCTTCTTCGGTATCGGGCCTCGTGCCATAGCCATCTTCGTAATCGATCCGAAAGTCTTCAACGGCTTCCTCTCGAAGCTTTTTTTGTACACGTTCGTAAATGAGATTCCAAAGCATTGGGTCGGCTTTTTCCTCTCCTAGCGCGCTCATGAGTGACTTTGCGCTTGGCGCATGAGCTTCAAGCGATTTCAGAGCTACTCCACTCATTTTCCGTGCCGTTTCACTCGAAAAGATTTGAGCTCCGCCGTAAACGGAATGAACTGGCTGTCGTTCGTGAGAACTTCCTGGATAAGCTTTCGTGAATTCCTGGTTTGATTTAGAAAGTTTTTCAATAATGGCATTCATCATATTTCAGCTTCCTCGATAAGTAGAAAATCCAAATGGGCTTAATAAAAGAGGTACGTGATAATGTTCTTGTTCGTTAAACACTTCAAACGTCACCACGACCGATGGATAAAAAGAGCGAGTATTCTTTTGTTCAAAATAGGGTTTTGTCGCGAACTCAATTCGATAAATGCCTTTTGAGAGGGAGCCGTCCATTAAATTCTCTACTCGACCATCGGGGTTGGTTGTTCCTGTACCCATTTCAGTCCATGAGTTCGAGTTCTCAAGTTTCTCAAGCTTGCAGGAAACTCCCGAAGCTGGTTTGCCTAGGCTAACATCTAGAATATGAGTGGTGATAGGACTTCTTTTATTCATAAATCATTTTCTCCAAACGAAGATGAGTAATTTTTTCTTGCTCTTTTGCAGCGTTTCTCAACTCTACATGGGGTGAATTTTTCATTCGTGTTTCTAAAAGTTCCAGCATTTCCTGGGCCGTTTTTCCGGTCGCGCACACAATAAAAATAAACCCAAAACGATTCTCGTAGGTTTTATTGAGTGTGGCAAGAGCTTGTAAAACACTTGGTGAAGCCTCTACGCTTCCTTTTTGTTCTTGTTGTGCCCACGCTTTAGTTGAAGCGAATTTCTTTTTTAAGCTCTCTAAATCTCCAATTGTTGGATGGTGTGAGAAAGCTTCTTTCCAATCAGCCTCCGAAAGCGAGTTCCAAATCAGGGAAGATTTCTCTTTTAATTCTTTAAGACTTGCGAGGGGTCTTGAAGCGGTCATCTGATTAGCCCAAACCGATGAACCACAGCAAAACTGAAGCGCTTCTTTAGCTTCTTTTTCAGAAGCCAAATTAAATTCATTGAGAGAAAAATGTTTCATTTTTTGGGGAATCCAAAAATCCTTAAGCGGCTCACTCCGCCGTCTGGAAAAATATTGAGTCGTACGTAATCAAACTTTCCTTCTTTCGCGGCTTTGGTGAGTTGTTTATCAAAAAAGTGCCGATAGTTTGCTTTGAGTTTAGTTTGAGGAAGAATTTCCACCCATTCCAAATTCTTTATTTGGCTCAGTCGCTCACTATCTAGGTTACGCTCAGAGAATTTGCAAGCTTCAATTGAGCAGCTGTCTGGAAAATTTCCCTTAAAATGATTCGTATCGACTTCAATCTTGTGGATACTTCCAGCATTTCCAAGCTCCACTACAGCCCAATCGTGTCCAGGAACTCGTTTTCGTTTAGTCTCCCAGCCATCTCCCATATTCGGAGCTCGACCTGGCAAAATGAGATTGTGCATAGAACCATAATGATTATCGTTACAAGCAATCACTTTTGAACCATTGGGAATGGCACTGAGTTCAACGGGGGTTTTAGATTTTGAAAGCTTTACCCAATCAGGAGTCACTTTCCCATAAACTCTTAAGCGAGCCACCCCACCGTCAGGAAAAATATTAAGTCTTAGGTGCGACCACGATTCGTTTGACTCTACTGCATAAAAATTTGGCGAAGAGCTTTTTAGGGGACTCTTCTTAATAATTTCCACCCACTTGAGAG
>JBJSXY010000294.1:0-6381 GCA_046086625.1 Pseudomonadota bacterium
CGAGCGCTTTCGGCCATGAACCGAACCCCCGCAAAGACGATGTATTTTCCCCCTTCGAAAGTAGCTGCAGACTTTGAAAGCCCGTAGGAGTCTCCTACGAAATCGGCGAGCTCCGTAATTTTTTTTCGCTGATAAAGATGAGCCAGTAAGCAGACGTTTTTTCCCTGCCTTTTGCGTACTTCTCGGATGCGACTCGCCAATTCCTCTTCCGGAAGGTTTTCTAGTTCGGCAATTCGGTTTAAATCCATGGCCTTTTCCTTATCAAACACTGCTCTCATCTCGCAAGTAGCAGCCAAGAGATTTTCGATTTCTTAAACTTGCTTCTACAATGAGGCGAGCTACCAAAGAAGCGTGCCTCAAACCGATGAGTTCATCACTTAAAGCAGCGTGACGATAAAAACGATCAATCCCGCGGGAGAGTTCTCCTAAGATCCCTTGTGCTCTTTCAAGTCTCAAATCCGTTTTGATTAAACCCACGTAGTTCCACATCGTGTGTTTCAAAGTGAGCCAATCTTGAGTGAGAAAAGAAGAGTCGATGCTGCCTGTTTCGCTTTTCCACGGTTCAATATCAGGGGTGATGGGTGTTCCATCTTCTTTAAGAGCAGCGGAAATAGACTCTCCTGCTTTGTAACCCCAAACCAAGCCCTCTAGAAGAGAGGTGCTCGCTAAACGATTTGCGCCGTGTAATCCCGTACAGGCTACTTCCCCAGCGGCCCAAAGATTTCGAATGGATGTTCTCCCTGAGAGATCGGTCCAAATTCCACCGCAATGATAGTGCGCACCGGGAACTACGGGGATGGGCACTCGGGTCATGTCGATTCCGTACCGAAGGCACGTTTTGTAAATGAAGGGGAATCGGTCTTTAATCCAATCAGCCGATTTATGGCTAATATCTAGGAACACACAAGGAGCGCCCGTTGCTAACATTTCCTCATGAATTGCTTGAGCTACTTTATCTCGAGGAGCGAGTTCTGGAGTGGCAAGACCCGGCAATCGCAAAGTGAGGAATCGCTCCCCCTTTTGATTGATGAGAGTGGCGCCTTCTCCGCGCAAACTTTCTGAGATAAGAAATCGGGGGCCGGTGGACTGGAAAAAAGTGGTGGGGTGAAACTGGACGTATTCTAAATTCTCCAATCGACACCCTGCTCGATGCGCTAACGCAATTCCGTCTCCTCTCGAAAATTTTCCATTCGTATTATGGAGAAAGAGCTGGCCAATGCCTCCGGTGGCTAAAATAGTGTGTGCTGAAAAAATAGGTTCAACGGTTAGAGTTTTCTGGGAAAAAACGAAAGCCCCAAAGCAACGAGCTTCCCCATGCCGAACACTGCGATCGCTTGCGTGAAAAGAAGTCATTAGGAGGTTTACAGCAGTTGCTCCAGCCCGAAATTCTATTTGAGGGAGAGTTTTCGCATACGCCAGCAAAGCATTTTCAATTGCTTTTCCCGATTCATCTGCTCGGTGGATAATACGGGTCGCTGAATGGCCTCCCTCTCGAGTTAAATGATACTGAGATTGTTTTTCAGTTTTATCAAAAGGAACTTTTGCTTTTTTGAGAAGAACTTCATCTACCAAACGAGGTCCTTCCGAAATCAACTGCCTCACTGCCGGGAGATAATTAACATTACTTCCCGCTCTAATGATGTCATTTTCCAACGCCTGGGAATCGCTGTGAGGATCATCGCCCTGGTAAATAATTCCGCCTTGGGCATAAGCCGTATTTGTTTCTGGAAGATTGGCAGCCGCAGTAATCACTAAAGATTTAATGCCTTGCTGAGCAAGCGAAATCGCAGTGGATAAACCCGCAATTCCTGAACCAATAATCAAAATCATAGTCTAAAATCCAAAGATAAATTTAAAACGGGTGCCGAGTGAGTCAACTTACCCACACTAATATAATCAATGCCCGTTTCTGCTAAAGCTTTAACGCTTTGAAGATCGACTCCGCCAGAAGCTTCTATTCTGCATTGAGGTAATTGCTCGCGTATCAACTTCGTTGCTACTTGAACATCATGAGGAGAAAAATTATCCAGCATGATGACATCGGGAGAATAGTCACCCAATAAAACTTTTTTTAAGGAGTCAAAAGTTTGGACTTCAATTTCAATTCCATGAAGGGGAGAGCGAGTTCCGTGAGCTTTTTGCAATAAGATCACTTCATCTTCCAGAGCACAGTGATTTTCCTTAATGAGAATTCCATCGGAAAGTGACCGCCGATGAATTTTCCCACCCCCAGCTTGAACTGCAGTCAATTGAAGGGCTCGAAGTCCTGGCAGAGTCTTTCGAGTTGCTAAAATTTGAACGGGATGGGGCTTCACGGCCTCAACAAAGCAGTGGGTGAGGGAAGCTACCCCGCAGGCATGGCCTAAGAAATTGAGTAAGGTTCTTTCAATCGCTAAAAGGGTTTGACGAGGACCTGTCAGCTCAACCATTTCAAAGCCCGGTGAAAGACAAGATCCTTCAGACACATTCCATCGGAATTGAACTTTGCCTTCGAAGAGGGCTTGGAAAGATTCTAAAATGGAAAGCCCTGAAAAAACCCCGTTTTCTTTTGAAAATACAATAGCTTGAGAATCAGAACTGGGTGAGGTTTCCAGGAGTTTAGCAGTGACATCCTGGGTAAAGGCATCCGTTTCCAATTCGTTTTGGATGAGATTTCTGAGGTTAAAAGAGTCCATTAACGCTCAGCACTATCATAGGTGCTGACGTTCGACAATCACTCGGGAAAAGATGAAGTTTTCTAAAAAAACGATAAAGCCCATAACTGCCAGTCCCCCCAGAATATCCAGAATATAGTGCTGCTTTGTCGTTAGCGTGGAGACAAAAATAGCGAAAGACCAAACACTGAAAAAAAACAAAGTTCGCAATCCCAAATGCCTGAGCGACCAAGTGGCAACGGCTGTCAGACCCACATGCATACTCGGAAAACAATTACGAGGGGAGTCCGCAACCGAAATAAACTGCATGAGAGACCCCACTAACCAGTTTGTTTCCGCGGGGTACTCGGGACGAGGGTAAGTGGTTGGAAACCCATAAAAGAAAGCACCACACACACAAAGAACCCCAAACATCATGCGAGTGAAGGAATTGAATTTGTGTCGTTCGGACAAAAGAAAAAGCGCGAATACGAAAACAAAATAATCAGAGGTGTAGATTAAAAAAGTCCAGGGAATAAGAGGAATGGCCTGGTCTATCCAAAGTAAAGGAAGTTCTTGGGGCGCTGTGGTTAAAAAGAAGTTAGGAATAACATAGAGGACACTGTAAGCGGCCATGAACAGAGCTAAAATTCCCAAACGATAAGAAAGGCTACAGTGGGTGGAAGCAGACATTTTAAGATCTCATCAGCTTTTGTTTTTTTCGTCAACGGGCCAAGAGCTCATCCATTTGTTTAAACATTTCGGGAGAGCTCCAATCGCGAGGGCCTTCGAAGGTTTTTATAGGCCGACCTTCACGATTTATGAAAATCGTGTAAGGAATCCCTTCCAACTTGTATTGAGAAATTTGAGATCTTTTAACATTAAAAATTAAATTTTGAGGAACACGAATTCCTTCCAATTTTTCTCTTAATTCCGATTCAGGACTTTCTTGAATATTCACGGCAAGAACCATCAAACCGTGGCTTCGGTAATTTTTTTCAAGAACACTCAAGCTCGGCATTTCTTCTAGGCAAGGTTCACACCAAGTGGCCCAAAAATTAAGTAAAACCGCCTTGCCTTTGAGGTTTTTTAAATCAACTTGTTGGCCTCCGGGGAGACGTAATTCTAGATTAGGAACCAAGGACTCCTCTTTTTCCAAAGAGCTTTCAATTTGAATATCTTGCGAAACGAGGGTGAAAAAAACAACCAATCCGATAATAGCGGCGACTGGTACTGCAAAGATAATTTTTTTTCGAATGGCCATAGTAAAAAGGGTTAAGATAAGGATACCATTGCTTAGGGAGAAGAAACTATGAATTTATACGGTCCGCCAAAAGTGGGGGGCGACATTCTAGCCTACTGTGGGAAATGCAAAAGAGACCTGGCCCATGTGATTGTGGCGATGGTGGGTATCAAACCGGCAAGAGTTATTTGTAAGACCTGTCAAAGTCCACACAACTACCGTTTGGGCGAGGGGGCAGTGAGAGCGACTCCAAAAGCTCCTCGTGCCACCAAAACATTTGTGAAGAATTCTGATTATTGGGAACAGCAAATGGCTAAGAAAAAGCAATCCCCGATGAAGCCCTATAAAACTCAAGAGCTGTTTAAACTGGGGGACGTGATTAGTCATAGCAAGTTTGGATTGGGAATTGTGGAAGAAGTGAAAAGTAACGGAAAAATACTCGTTCTTTTTCGAGATGAAGAGCGAGTGCTTATCCACGGGATGGGCTCATGATAAAAAGCTTTTTATTCCTTCTGTGGGCGGGGTTTTTATCGTTGGGTTGGGCCGATGGCTCCCAGGAATGCCAAAAAGTACTTCGACGGGTTGGAGTAGAGGCAGTTGCCGAGCGATTAGCTAAAGATCCGGTTGCTCTCTTAAAAGGTAGAGACACAACCATTTCCGAGGGCCTTCTTTTTAAGAAGTGGGATTCGAGGCTTAAGACAACTTTTTATCATACGGCTTCCGACCCGGATGCTTCTGGTAACTCTCCTTTGGTAGATCCTAAGTCAAAAGCAGTGGCTCTTTTTTTTCATGGTTCGGGAACAGCTAAATCTAGCGGCCGAAACTTTATTCACAATATGAATTGGCTCTCCCAGCAGGGTATCTCAGGGGTCGCGATTGATCTTCCTTTTCACGCGAGTAACAAAGGTGAAGCGCGTCTAAATAATCGAGCTGAATTTATCAAGTGGCTAAGAGAAGTCGTAGCCGAAGTGAAAAAATCGGGGAAACCCATTTACTTAGTGGGGCACAGTTTTGGACCGGAAGTAGCTCTTCAATTTGCTTCGGAGTATCCAAAAGATTTGAATGGAGGAGGGCTATTTCTCATTTCGGGTGCCTGGGGAAAAAGCCCCTCACATGAATGGATGTATGAAAAAGTGACGACTCCCGGCATGGAGTATATTGGTGGCGATCAAAAAGTGGAGGATAACCCGGCGGGAGGTGATTGGGCTGGGCAAATGGCAACGCAAAGTGATTGGCATGTTCGTGGGATTGCACCTAATGTGAGAGTGAAATTAGTCGTGGGGGAAAAAGATGAATGGTGGCCCTCCCCTTCTTCAGGTGAAAAGCTTCCCTCGGGGGTCACGCGCGTAAAGCCTGCGCTTCCGTATCCAAACCAACTGGGGAACGCTGGCCTAATCAAGAAACTAGGAGTAACGCCTGAGTTTTCGTTTAAAGACGCGATTGGTTGGACTCAAGAAAAAATTCCTCAAGTAGAAATTGATGTAGTCGAAGGCTACGGTCATTTTATTTTTGATTCGCGCGATCAAAGAGGAGGGCCTCTTTTGAATCGACTTCTTTTGGATTTTGCGGGGGTGGAGTATTCCAAAGCGGCAGAACAAAACAAAAAAACAGCAAGGCTTGAAATGGCGGTCCTTGCTGAAAACAACAAAGTGTTTCGAGATTGGCTAGGAGAACAGAACCTTGCGAAGATGTTAAAAAGTGAGTCGAGTGCTGAGCGTGTTCTCGAACAGTGGAAAACACTCGAGTTTCTTGCTTGGAAGAAAGTATTGTCCAGCATGGAGGAAACCGATCCCAATTATTACGAAAGCCGAAAATACTGGTTAGCTAAAGAGCTCAAAGAGATGCCTGCGGATGCTGAGGAGTTTAAACGTCGAGGTTGGAATGCCAATGAAATGTTATCGGATATAAAACGACATCGAGAAGCCATGGAAAAAGGACAAAGCTCTACTTTGTCTGAAGATCCTTATAGACCTAAATTACCCGCTCTCTCTGTGACTCTTTTAGGAGAACAGGCCCAAACTACGCCTCATAGCGGGTCCCTGCTCAATTCGGAATTTAGAAAAAGTCTTGAAGGAAAAGGAAGTATTCAAAGGGAAGAAGAAATTGCACCTGGTTTTAAACGAATTACTTTCGATTACAAGGGAAACAAAGATAAAACTTGGGTCGTTATGGATTCAGATAATCCCCAGAAGGTTTCTGACTTTCTTCAGCGAGCTTACGAACAAGCCTATCGTAACAATGGTTTTATTTCTCCCGGGGATAACTGGGAAGCTGAAGTAGATGGAATTCGGGTAAAGGCCACTAATCGGTTAGATCACAAAAATAAAACTTACCGTTTAGAAAGAGTGGTTCTCGAGGCTGTTAAGGATTGATACCTGGCCTACTACGCTGCACCTACGGGAAACTTGAAAGAGTGGTAGCTTCTTCAACTCAAAAAGATTAAGCCGCCAACTTGTATCCGTTGTTGAACGCAATATACAAATTAAGGTGTGCCTGAAGTCGTTC
>JBJSXY010000295.1:0-2538 GCA_046086625.1 Pseudomonadota bacterium
AGCCTCATGGCTCTCGTCTCATTGAAAAAACCAAGTGGTTTTACTTGCTGCTACTAGGATCGATTGGGCTTGTTTCGTTTCTTCCCACTTATTCAAGGTGGGCTGGGTTTTTAATAGCGGTAACTGAGACTACTTATCTTATCCCAGCCTATCTATGGACCGCTATCTTAGTGAAGAGTGAAAATCAGGAGGTCTTGCCCCGAGAAAAACTCAGGTTTCGCTATGCTGCTTGGGGTTTGGTAATTGTGATTGCGCTTCATCTGACTGATACACTCTATTTCGCTGATTTGAGTAATATTGTTCCGTTGGGAACTCTCGCTCGTTCAGTTTATCTCATTTTTCTTTTCCAATTATTCATTCAGCGAGAGCTCTTGACTGCACAGGAATTGCTTTCAAGAGTCTTTTTGTTTGGAAGCATTTCGCTTGTTCTCTCGGGAATTTATTGGTTGTTGGTTAGCTGGGTGGGTTCACGCCCCGGATTGTTTTTGTTTAATACCGTTGTGGCTTCATTTGCAATTTTAGTACTCTTTGAGCCCTTGAAATCAGCGGTCAGTCGCCTCATGAATAAGTTGTTTTTGAGAAGAAACGTGCAACTTGAATCCGAACTAAATATTTTGGCCGAGGATCTTAGAGGTATTGCAGATCCTCGAGAACTATCTCAAAAAATTGCCTTGAGTTTGAAAAAGGTATTGAGCATCGATCGGGCCGTACTCTTTTTACTTGAAAAAGACGGTTTAAGTTACGTTAGAGCAGATGGACGTTTAGAAGAGGCTTGCTTTGAACTGTCTTCTGCGAGTCCGCTTGTAGAATATATGACTCTTCGACGTGGGCGCCCCTTTATGGGAGATTCGATTCGAACTGATTTGCAATCTTTCCATTCCGTTCAGGGAAGAAAGTTTCTCGAAGACTGTTTGGAAGCTTTGAGGCATTTGGGCGCTGACTTGGTTGTTCCTTTTTTTTATACGGACAAAGTGATTGGATTTGTGGCTGCCCCTTTGAGTGAACGGATTATTCTTAGTACCGATCTTTTGCGATTGTTCATGCCGGTCTCTAGACAAATTGCTCTTCTTTTGAAGAGTGCGCAAGCACTGACGATATCTCGAGATAGAGAGAAATTAGCAACGATTGGAGAAATGGCAGCTGGGTTAGCTCATGAAATTAAGAATCCTTTGGGAGCTATCAAAGGCGCGGCCGAACTTTTAAGTAACGAGAAAAATCAGGAAACAGTTGATGAATATCTGAAAATTATTCAGGACGAGGCCAATCGTCTTTCCGGGGTACTTACCCAGTTTCTTGATTTTGCAAAACCAAGAAAGCAAGATCCAGAGTCGGTGTGTAATCCTCTTAAAGTGATTGAACACACGGCGGCTCTTTGTCTGCCGGGATCCAAAGTGGGGTTTTTGGTTCATGCAGACAAGGGGGATATTCAAGCTGAAGTGGATCCCGAGATTCTGAAACAAGTTTTATTAAATCTTTTTTTGAATGCGACTCAAGCCATGGAAGGGCAGCCAAATGCGGCACTCACCGTGTTAGTTAAGGAGATTAAGCCACGACCGCGATGGGCCTGGGGAATCCCATTGTTTAAAACGATGGAAGGGTGGGAAAAAGTAAAAGAGCAGCCCGATAAACCTTTTGTTGAAATTGAGGTTCAAGATAATGGGCCTGGAATATCCCCAGGGGATCGAAATAAAATTTTCACCCCGTTTTTTACAACTAAAGCTAAAGGGACGGGGTTAGGACTAGCTATTTGTATGAGATTGATGGAGTCTGTGGGGGGAACCATCCAAGTGCGTCCCAATACCCCCAAAGGGACGCGAGTTATCCTTCATTTGCCGGCTTTTTCCAAAACAACTAAAGCACAGACAGCTGGGTTTTCTCATTTATCACCTCAAGGGGCTGTGTGATGATTGGGACCATTTTAGTTCTTGATGATGAGAAAAATATTCGAAAAATTTTGTCGGCGATGCTCAAGTCTGCTGATTATCATCCTATCCCCGTTGCTTCTCTTCAGGAAGCCAAACAAGCTATTCAAAAACAAGAAGTTCAAGTCATTTTAAGTGATCTCAGACTTGAAAGAGAAGATGGGCTTTGTCTTTTAAAATGGCTTCGAGAAGAGGGATTCAATATTCCAGTTATTATATTGACTGCCCATGGTTCGATTGATTCAGCAGTCGACTCGATGAAGCAGGGGGCGTTTGATTATTTAAGTAAACCTTTTGAGCGCCATGAGCTTCTTAAAGTTATTGAGAAAGCCCATTTGAATTATCGTTTTAATCAAAGTCACTGTGTCAAGCTGAGCGAGGGATTAGTGTTTGTAGGCGCTTCTCCACAGCTGCAGAAGGCTCTCACTTTGGTTGAAAAAGTAGCTCCGACGGATACGACCGTGCTGATAACTGGCGAAAGCGGCACGGGGAAAGAGCTCATTGCGCAGGCCATTCATGATCAGAGTTTGCGGAAGACAGGGCCTTTCATCAAGATCAATTGCGCTGCCATCCCTGAGTCGCTATTAGAAAGTGAGTTGTTTGGATTTGAAAAAGG
>JBJSXY010000296.1:0-3778 GCA_046086625.1 Pseudomonadota bacterium
CGCTTTTTTGGAATCTCCCTTTTTGGAAGCAGCAGATTTTTTCCGAACATTAAAGTTAACCGAGCAGACCAAAATAAGTACCGCTCACATAAACAGATTGATTGGTCAGCATCTTTGTTTTGAGCTAGAGGCCCAAGCCAATAAACTGCTGAAACCTATACTGGTTCGCGAATTAGGCGAGAAGGAAGCCCTGAATCTATCACCGGTAATCTCAATGCGGCAGTTAGGCACTCTAGTGCATACGCTTAGGTTAAATAAAGCACTCGCTGAGCTGCTTAGTATTCTAGATAGAAAAAAAGAGGAATCTCTCAATTGGCATGAAGAGCTTTCGGAATCTTGGCTCTGGGAAGTTGAGCGAGATTTTGGAGCTGCAATCGAGTACCTCAAAGAGACGACAGAAACACAAACTCAATTGGAGAAAGCTGCTTAGGAATTTTATGGAGCAACCAAACCTAAAAAAAGATACAGCTCCTGATATTCAAAGTGCTCTTTCTCAGGCCGAGCAAGATCACTGGCTTGAACGACCTAATGCGCCCTTAGCGCTTCGGCTTGCTAGTTTTGTTTTAGATGTGATTTTTATCTATTTGTTCTTCCATGGTCTACACCGTCTCATTCAGGCCCTATCACTTCATTTATCTTCTTGGGGCCCAAACGAATTTTTTTTCTTAAACCCCTTCGTCTTGGGTTTCCTAGATGTATTTTTAAGAACCTGCTTCCTCTTTTTTTATTTGATCGCATCTGTGAGCCTATTTGGCGGCACAATTGGACAGATCTTGCTGGGCCTTCGAATCGTAGATGAAAAATCGGGAAAATTACTGGATCTCACCCATTCGACGATTCGATTGTTTTATGGGGCGGCCACCAACTTGCTTTCTCTCGCTGTTGCTGTGTCAAGACCTGACGGCAAAACTCTTCACGACCTTCTGAGCAAGACTGCGATAAAAAAGGTTCGGGGTCGAACATGATTTTATTAGTCCCCACATCTCCTGAGGTTCCTCGTTTTCATCGACCTACTTGGGGAGTTTCGTGGGTACTCGCTGCACTTTTAATTGTTAGTTACTTTCAATTTTATCCGACTGTTGAAGCAGATCAGCAATACATTGATCAATTGCAAATCGTAAAAGATGAGGAACTAGGAAACGATATTGCAGCTGCCGCTGATGTCCTCTCAAGGAGACCCCTTTTGAGTCTTTCGATTTCACCTAAAAGCTGGAGCTTAGAACGCGCTATCTGTTCTAATTTTATTCATGGCGGAGCTCTACATTTAATTTTAAATTTAGTCGGCGTTATTGCCGGGGTGAGAATTTGCACCACCTTTATTCCGTTTTTGTGCACTTTATCTATTTTTATCATTGGGGGAACTTTAGGGCTGCTATCCAGCATTTGGATAACCACTCCAGGATCGGGAGACTACGTGCCACACTTAGGGGCCAGTGCAGGTCTTTTCGCCTTAATGGGAACTTATTATGTTTATAATTTTAGATTTAGAACTTCTTACTTTTTCTGGTTCCCAAGCCGCCATGGCCAAATATCACTCAAAACAAGTTGGTTTTTCTTTGTTGACGTTATTTTGTTAGAGCTTTTGCTTTCTACTTCTCAATTTCTTCCGAACACTTTTGATGGCGTTGACCACATTGCTCATGTGGGCGGGTTTTTATCGGGTTGCCTACTTGCTGTGGGTCTTCGAACCCTTCAGCGTTGGCCCTCTATGTTACAAACCCGGGGAGAGTTTTTATATTGGACGAATTTTCTTGGGGAGAAGCTAAAAAGTTCAGGGTTTAATCCGGTGCAAGCTTCATTTGTTGGTTGGGTTGAGCTTTTGAAAATTAATTTTTTTAATGACCAGCTTAAATTAAAATTGGCTCGTCACTTAGCTGTGCACATCGATGCTTTTTCTGAAGAGCAAGTTAAAGCTGCTACTCGATTTTTTGGTCCTACTTTTATTCGATTATTCCCGGGTGAAGTAGCCGGCGTAGTTCACGCAATAACTCAAAGCAACCAGCCCTTGCCTCTGGATTGGTTAAAACGAATTCCCTACGATAATATCATCCGGATTGCTCAGGCATTGGCATCTTCAAAAGAAACTGAGGGCGGCATCCTTGTCTTAATGGCTTCGTATCAAAAAGCTCATCAATCTAATAAAAACCTAAATCAGCGCTTAGAGGCTTTGATTCAAAAAATGCAAGAAGCAACCCCTAACCGTTCACTGGCGTCTGGGGAGTAGCTCCTTTACCGGGTTGGTATTGGCGGTACTTCCATCTGAGAAAAAATCCACCTGATAAAAACACAATTGAGAAAACTAGAAATGGCCAAACAGGCAAGAGAATCATTCCCATAATAAAACGCATGTAGATAAACGGGAGAAAAGCATTCCACCCCAAAAAACAAAGAAACTTACCCAAAGCAAAAACATGGCTTCCCCACTGATATCCTCCGAGCCCGTCCACGATTTCGGGTGATTCAAAGTTTTCAATGGCGGCCAGTTCAGGATGCTCAACCGTTACTTTTGCGGCTTCCAAATTTACCCGTTTCAGAATCGCCGCATTTTCACGAACACACCGATACTCAAGTAAGAAAGTCTTTAAGTTGTAGGCAAACGTAAGCCAGGCCAACAAACCATGCAAAGTTGACCAATAAGTCCCTCGTGCAGTGGAAAGAGCCCCCCCCAGAAAAGCCGTCACTAAAATCATTAAGATGGCATATAAAGCCGGGGGGAATGTAATTTTTCTAAATGATTTTGTTTGCCCAATAAATTCCGGATTTAAATGAAGATCCTGAACTAACTCTCGAGTATCCTTACCGGCTCCCGTAAAAATACCAAAGATCAAACAGTGAGCGGAAATAGCCACAAAAGCCGCGACCAAGCTCACTAACAAGTGGCTTGGGTGCCCCAGATACCCAAGAATAATGGTCGCGCCCAAAAGGCACGCACTGAGAATGGATGCAAAGCCAAAAAATCCGGTCATTCGGTTCGGAACCCTAGCCGAAACAGCGCACCCATGCAAGATTTCGCGTATTTAAACTGAAGAACGTTGCAGGTTCTTAAGCATCCGATTATAAGCATGTCCAATGTCGAGTTCACGAGTTCCGTTAAGGCTGCCCCAATCCGAATTAGAATCTGTCGCCCTGAAATGCCGTCGGTTGATTCTCACTATGCTTGAAACCGCTCAGAGTGGACACCCAGGGGGCTCTCTCTCTGCCATTGATTTGATAACCGCTTTATTTTTTCACGAAATGCAGATGGATCCCACCAATCCAAGTTGGGCAGATCGCGATCGATTTGTTCTCTCAAAGGGGCACGGCGTTCCCGCTTTGTACGCCGTTCTTTCTCAACTCGGAGTCATTCCCGAATCAGAACTATCAACCCTTAGAATGATAAACTCCCGACTTCAAGGCCATCCGGATCGTGTGCTTTTTCCTTTTGTGGAAGCTTCCACCGGATCTTTGGGACAGGGGCTATCGATCGCTCAAGGGATTGCTCTTGCCCTGAAACTTCAAAAGAAGTCTGCTCGTGTTTTTTGCTTGATGGGGGATGGGGAGACTCAAGAAGGTCAAATTTGGGAAACGGCGATGTCTGCTCCCAAATACAAACTGAATAATTTAGTCGCTATTCTGGATAACAATAATGGCCAAATTGATGGCCACGTGACTGAAGTCATGAGTTTGGAACCTATTGCGGAAAAGTGGCGCTCCTTCAACTGGGCTGTTCGCGCTATTAATGGCCACTCTTTTAGTGAAATCCTTTCAGCATTGGAAAAAGCCCGCCTGGAAAAAGACC
>JBJSXY010000297.1:0-4868 GCA_046086625.1 Pseudomonadota bacterium
CATGTCCGCCACGGAAGCTGACGAGCTCTCCCTCCACCCACGACCCGCAGAGGGCTAAGTCTCCCAAAGCATCAAGCCATTTGTGCCGAACGCACTCATCTGAAAATCTCATCCCATCTGAATTGAGAATGTCTTTATCAGAGAAACCTAAGACATTGTCTAAAGAAGCCCCGAGCGCAAGATTTCTGGATTTCAGTTTCTCTAAATCAGATAAAAATCCGAAAGTTCGAGCACATCCAATTTGATCTGCAAAGGCTCTCGGAGTCAGATCCATTGCAAATGTTTGAGCTCCAATTTTGGGATGATTAAAATCTATCGAAGTTGTTAAGCGAAGCTGTTTTCGAGGAAGAAGCTCGCAAATGGCTCCATGCTCATAAACCTTAATGGGCTTCAAAATCCGTAAGATCTTGCTTGAATATTCCTGAAATTCAATTCCTGCATCTAAAATTCCTTCAACAAAAGGAAGAGCGCTGCCATCCAAAATGGGGATTTCAGGACCCTGTACCTCGATGAGTAAATTATTAATTCCCAAAGCAAAAAGAGCGGCCAACAAATGTTCGACAGTGGCGACTCTTGATTCAGGAACATCCTTCAAGCTCAATGAAGTCGCGAGAGAAGTTGAAGTGACGTATTCGAAATGAGCGGGGATTTTGAAGGACTGTTGACCTTCCTTTTTTAAAAAAACAATTCCCGTGTTCGGCTCGCAGGGAATTAGTTGAATCTGAGTACGGGCTCCTGAATGAATTCCATGACCTTGAAATAAACACGGCCGTCGAAGAGTTTTTTGAACTCGATATCCATCAGTGCTTGAAAAAAAATCCATGAGTGTTTGAAAGCCCAAAGCAATGGGCATACCATCCTCAAATTGGCTAAAAAAATCAATCTTTTCCACGTTGCTCCGCAATAAAATAAAGAGCTTTTGAGGGGGAATTAACACAGTCCTGGGGAGTCTTTGGGGGGTTTTAAACACACCCAAAAACGCTAATCAGTGATAATCTTTAGTGATTATCATCCCTGTTTTGACTTCTGATAGGGGCAGTGGAACAGTCAAAGGAACTCACACCATGAAAAACCCAATTCGAAAAGCGGTGATCCCGGTAGCGGGACTTGGAACCCGGGGCCTTCCTTTTACCAAAGAAATTCCAAAGGAAATGCTCCCCATCATCGATGTCCCCACGATTCAGTTTATTGTTGAGGAAGTGATTTCGGCGGGTATCGAACAGATTATTTTTGTGACTAGCCGAGGGAAAAATGCGCTACAAGACTACTTCGATTTATCCCCCGCGCTGGATCATTTTTTACGTAAAAAAGGAAAAGTGGAATTAGCTGATAAGCTTCAAAAGATTGGAACCTTATGTGAAGTTCTCAGTGTTCGACAAAAAGAACCTCTGGGCTTGGGACATGCGGTTCTCTGTGCCCAGCCAATCGTGGGAGATGAAAAATTTGTTGTTTGTTTGGGAGATGAAATTTTTCCTCCGTGGGATGAGATGAATCAAGCTCAACCTCCCGTCAAAAAACTCGTAGAAACTGCACAGGAACTTAAAACGAGTACAGTGGGAGTGATGGAAGTCCCTTTAACCGAAACAAAATCTTACGGAATTCTAAAAATTTCTGAAGAAAAGATCGGTGATGCTCCAGTGAAAGTCTTGGGCACTGTTGAAAAACCAGAACCTGCAAAAGCCCCCAGCCGCTATGCAATTATTGGTCGATATGTATTCGACCCGGTTATTTTCGATTATCTTGCACGAACCCCCAAGGGTTCGGGGGGAGAAATTCAGTTGACCGATGCGATGACTCAACTCTGTGATAGAGAAGGTCTGCATGCGATTAATTTGAAGGGGTGTCGATACGATATCGGGAATCCCTATTTTTATGTAAAAGCCCAAATTGACGAAGCACTCAGAAGACCGGAGTTGGCTCGACCCTTACGGGATTATTTGAAAAGTTTATGAAATTCACTCGCATTTTGATAACCATTAGCTGCTACTTCTCTTTAGACGGAATGGCCTTTGTTCCCCCACTCACTGCCATTTTTAAAGCTAACTTTGACGGTCGAAAATCTTTGCCAACTGAGACGGTTTTTCGTCACCAAATTAAACTCAAAAACGGCGAGAATATAGCTTTAGAAGAAAAGCTTGCTGAAATTGGAGGTAAAACTTACGTAGTTTTTAGAAGTCCTTCGTATGGGGATGTGGCAGGAACGTGGTCAAAGGGTTCTTACTATTTCGCCGGAGAAAAAAAAGTACCTAGCCGGTCTAAAGCGTTTTTAAGTTTTTACTCTGCTTCAAATGGCGATGAGTTTCGAGATGTTTTATTAGATGAAAAGTTTTTAAAAAGAGATCAGTTCAATCAGTATAAATCATCTTTCACTCCTCAAGGAGATCCCGCTACGTGGGATTTAAAGGAAAACTATGTGGTTCAGCCTAATGTATATTTCTCGAAGACTCCCCAAGGGCCCGCCATTGTAGCCGTGGGACTTGATGAAAACAAAATGCGTCGGGCGGTCTTTTTTGATAAGGGAACTCTCTTATTAAGTAGGATTGAATGGCGGGATGGAGATCAAGAGACTTCCTGGAACTTTCGTGGAAGCAAAAAATTTCCGGGGGATAGCTCTTTTCCAGACGAAATGTCATTGGTTTTGGATAAACAGGTTATCATTCAATCCAGTCTTGTGAGTCGTCAGTTCTTGAAGGGAAAATTAAAAAGTCAGTGGCTCGATAAGTTTTCAGCTTTGTCGAAATTAGGGATGTCCCCCAATTTAGAAGAGGGGCTCAAAATTTTATTGGGCTATCGATGATTGTTGATGTCGTTGTCCCGTTCCGAGTTAATTCTTCGTTTCACTATCGAATAGATCCCGAGCTGGCAAATCAATTGAATGAGGGAAGCATCGTAGAAGTTCCCCTGGGATCAAAAAAAACTCATGCCTTCGTAATTGGATTTCCGAAAAACACCGATGTTCCTGAGGGAAAATTAAAAGATGTTTGCCAAGTTTTAAAAAGGGAGCCTGTTTTTGATCCCAATATGATGAGGCTGTTGCGTTGGACTGCGGAATATTATTGCCATCCTCTAGGCGAAGTTTTTGATGCGGCAATACCCCGCTCAAATCTTAAGCCACGAAAGAGAAAAACTGCGCCGAAAATAAAAGAGATAGACTTCGGCCTTCTTGGCAAGGAGAGCGCTGAAAAACCGGATCTAACTCTAGAACAGAAAAGTGCGCTAGAAGAAATTTTAAATCCATCGGAAACCCGCCCCATTTTACTTCACGGGGTCACCGGGAGTGGCAAAACAGAAATTTATCTTCGAACTGTGGAGGCAGTACTCGCGCAAGATAAAGGTGCTATTATTTTAGTTCCTGAAATTGCTTTAACTCCTCAATTGATGGGGCGTTTCGCCGCTCGTTTTCCGGGGCAAGTGGCGGTTCTTCACAGTGATTTGACTCCCTCTGAACGATCTCGACAATGGGATCGACTCTTTCAAGGAGAAGCTCGAGTGGTCGTGGGGGCTCGTTCTGCTATTTTTGCGCCGGTAAAAAAATTGGGCTTGATCGTTGTGGATGAGGAGCAGGAGTCATCATTTAAGCAAGAAGACTCTCTTCGGTATCACGCCAGAGATTTAGCTGTAGTGAGAGGCAAATTTGAGAATGCGAAAGTTATTTTGGGATCAGCCACGCCATCTTTAGAGAGCTATTCAAATGCAACGTCTGGAAGATATTGCTATGTTCAATTAAAAAAAAGAGTCCATGATCAGCCGCTGCCAAGAACTACTTTGGTCGATGTGAAGGATAAAACTCAGTGGTATCAAGCTAAAACCCCTTGGCTCAGTCGATATTTAGTTGAACGTCTTGAAGCAACTCTCTCCTCAAAAAAACAAGCCATTCTTTATTTGAACCGATTGGGGTTTGCTCACTTTTTGTTTTGCCGAGACTGTGGCCATACTTATCGATGTAAGAATTGTGATGTAGCTTTAACTTATTATCAAAGTCCTCCCTTTTTGAAGTGCCACTACTGTGGAATGCAACAAGCTGTTCCGAAACAATGTGATGAGTGTGAGGGGACAGAGTTGGATTCGATGGGGCTTGGAACTGAACAAGTGGAAAGACAATTACAAAGCATTTTCCCAAAAGCTCGAATCGGAAGAATGGATCGGTCTCGGATTAAAAACAGAAAAGATTTGGAAATTCTTCTTCATTCAATTTCAAAAGGAGAAATGGATTTTATCATTGGCACTCAAATGGTTGCCAAAGGTCACGACTTTCCGGGAATCTCATTGGTTGGAATTCTGATGGCTGATGCCAGTTTAAATATTCCCGACTTCCGAGCCAATGAAAGAACTTTCCAAATTATTACTCAAGTTTCTGGTCGGGCTGGCAGAGCCGGCGAACCTGGTGAAGTCATTATTCAGACACTGAATCCACAGCAGCCGACTCTTCGGTGGGCGAGCGAAAACAAGACGGTAGATTTTTACACGACGGAATTAAATGCTCGAAAATTATTTTCCTTTCCTCCATTTCAACGTTTAGCATTGCTTCGATTTCAACACTCTGATTCTGCCGCAGTTCAACGCTATGCTGAAGAAATAGCCCGGTTGTTAAGAACCGAGATCCGAAAAAACGGGTATCAATGTCAAATTCTAGGTCCTTCAGAAGCCCCCATTTCTAAGTTAAAAAGCCTTTATCGTTGGCAGTGTTTGATTAAGGCGGTTTCTGTAAAGGAACTGCAGGTTCTCTTAAGGACAGTAAATCATTTTGATATGGCCGCAAAAAATCGAGTCAAACTCGCAGTCGATGTGGATCCCATTAACTCATTGTAAATGATGGGCTGTGACATGAGCTTCTTCTTGTGAAAATTTAGCCCCCGTGATGAAATAGA
>JBJSXY010000298.1:0-5080 GCA_046086625.1 Pseudomonadota bacterium
GTGTCATAGGGCGGGATAATGAGATCATTTAGGTTTAAATTCGATGATTTGTAATACGTTCCTTTAAAGGCTTCTACGTGAGCCATAGCTTTCTCCAAAAAAGGGTACCTTAGCACCGGCTGAGCCCGCATGTCATCTCTCGAATCCTTCGTTTACAATTCCAACGAACTCGAGTTACAACGCTTTTCAAATTTAATTTTAAGCCTCTTTGAGGAGTTTCTTATGGCAGTTTCTTTGGTTGCCTTAACGTTGGTTCTAGTTGTTGCTCTTTATTTTAAATACAACCCGCTTGAGCACAGTCGAAAATTCATGGTGCGCAGATTTGTAAATTGGTTTCCCATGGGAATGAGTTACGCGTTTTTATACATGGCTCGCTACAACTTGAATGTTTCTAAAAACGCCTTAGGGCCCCTCATGAATAAGGAAAGCTTTGGGCTTATTTTTGGAGCAGGCACCATTATTTATGGTTTGTCTTTTCTTATTAATGGCCCGTTGGTTGATAAAATTGGCGGCAAGCGAGGAATTGTCATTGCTACTTTGGGCTCTTCTTTAGCAAATATTGCGATGGGCGTCGTCACTTACTTGCTCTTGAACCAGCGCTGGCCCTTTGATTTGACGCTTACGTTTGCCATTCTTTATTCCATTAATATGTTTTTCCAAAGTTATGGAGCCGTTTCCATTATTAAAGTGAAAGCGTACTGGTTCCATGTGCGAGAACGGGGAATTTTCGGCGCTATTTTTGGAACGCTGATTTCTTTTGGAGTTTATTTTGCGTTTGATTGGGGACAAGCCATTGCCGATGCCTCTCGAAGTAGCATCCAAAATCCCACGCCTTTTCAAATTGCGTTTCGACAAATTTTTGCATTGGAAGGGCGACCCGGCGACGCCACTTGGCTCGTGTTTTTTATCCCGGCCAGTATTTTATTGGTTTGGACGCTTTTAGATGCTTGGCTCATTAAAGACACGCCTGCGAAAGCTAAATTCGAAGATTTCGATACCCACGATGCTTCTTCAGGTGAAATGCATCAAGAGTACACCATGCGAGAAACTTTGAGATTGGTATTTGGAAATCCAGTCCTCATGTTGATTGCTGTAGTGGAATTCACAACGGGCGTGATTCGAAATGGAGTGATGCAGTGGTATTTCATTTTTGCGAAAGAAGTGCCACAGCCCGGAGCGGAATTCTTTTTAAAACACTGGGGCCTTCTTCTTTGCATTTCTGGAATCGTCGGGGGCTTTGCCATTGGCTATGCTTCTGATCATATTTTTCACTCAAGAAGAAGTCCGCCCGTAGCGTTTGCGGGAGTGGGCATTTTTGTTTTAGCCCTGATTCTTTTAGCCACGCTTTATACTTCGCCCGTGACAGTCGGAATTTGTGCGGTGGGCATTTCGCTCCTTTCCATTTCCATTCACTCGTTAATGTCGGGAACCGCAGCGGCTGATTTCGGAGGACGAAAGCTTACTGCAACGGCTTCGGGCATTACCGATGGGTTTGTGTATTTAGGAACGGGTTTGCAATCAGTATCACTCGGATATTTAACCAACCATAGTTGGCTTTTTTGGCCAGCTTTTTTGGTTCCTTTTGCAGTCTTGAGCGTTTATATCGCGGTCAAAATGTGGGGCCATTTACCTGAAGCGACGAAGAAGTACTTAGTAACTGTAGAAAAAGTAACGATGGAGCGCGTTCAAGTCGTAGAAGTTTCAAATCCAGAGAAGGAAAGTTGAGTGGAAAGAAAATCAACTAGTCACAGTAAGCAGTGGCTCTGCCCGTGCACTCCCAACATTCCGTATAATATTCTTCGCACTGGGTTTTACTAAACTCTGAGCGAAAAGTTCCCTGCCCGACTTCGCAGAGACCCTGCCAGTCTTCAAGTTCTTTACGCAAGTAGTAGCGAACTTTTGCTGCAGCTTCTTGAGCTGTGAATCCGGAGGAAGTGTTTGAAATTTCCTGCTGGAAAGGTATTTCAACGCCGCCAGCAAGAGCTAACGAAACCAAAAATAAGGGAGCAAAAAGAATTTTTATCATGCGTAAATTAAATCGAGGTCTTCAGGTTTAGTCAAACGATGCATATCGCCAGGTTTAAGTATCCAGATTCAATCAAAGCTCCAAGCTGAGTCATAATTCAGTTTCAACGCAACGCTTTTTACTCACTGAGCCTCAAAAATATCGGCTCAATCTCCTATAATGGAGAGTACTCATTTTTTTCTTAAATCTTCCTCAGGTTTTGAGGGTTTACGCATGTCATTTTGTCTTCGTTTTTCAACCCTCGTTACAGGGGTTCTGCTACTTCTTTTTCTTTTCTTGGCCCATGCTATGGCCGACGAATCTCATTTTTCTTATCAAGAAGTCTTATGTAGGAAAGAAAACAAAAGTACAATTTTCGAACTTAATTACGATGCGCCCTTAGCTTGTCGACTTCGTTATAAAAAAATTAATCAACCCAGCCCCCAGCCCCGAATTCTTTGGCATGCACACAGAGATAAAGGGTTTTGTGAGAAGAAACTTAAAAACCATGTGAACGTATTCGAAAGATATGGCTGGATTTGCAGTCCAGAAGATACAAAAGTCGTGGTGGTTCCCCCTCCGAGTTCAGCTGCCAGCAGCAGGGAAATCGCTTCCAAAACCGTTGATACGCCTGAAGCCAAGCCAGCTCCTGAAGCCAATCGCCAAGTGACTCGAACTTTAGTGGCTTTTCATTTAAGTCAAAATGATTCAAAAACTGCAGAAGATGAGCTTGCAACGCGAATAAAGCAACACCCGCTGGATGCAGAATATTGGAAACTTCTTGGTACAGTCAGAAACCGAAACAAAGACTTCAAAGGCGCTCGTGTAGCTTTTTTGAAAGCTGCTGAACTCTCTCAAGGAACTGAGCAGGGCGAAAATCTGTATTTAGTCGCTCTAGCTGAAATGAATTCAGGGGATAGAGTTGCAGCTGAGTCTACTTTAGAAGTCCTTCAAGAAAAATCTGAGTTTAGAGAAGCAGTAGATGGGGCCTTTCAAGCGCTTAAAACAGGAAAGCCTCTTCCAGTTTTAGATAGACAAAAAGTTGAAGCAGTTGCTCGAGAAGAAGAGAGCCAGAATGGTTGGCGACTTTTGGGCACGGTAACTTCAGGTTACGATTCAAATGTCGTTTTGCTTCCAGATTCAGGCACGGGAATATCTCCAGGTAGTTCATTTATTACGCCGTCGGTTCAAGGGGCTTATTTAACCAATCTTTTTAAATCGCCGCTGCAGCTCTATCTGCAAGCGGGCTACACGTACAATGCAGAGGAATTAGCAAAAACCTACAACAATATGCCTTTGATGGTGGGGGCGGAGTGGCACTTGCCTGGAAGATTAGGATCGGTTCACCGAATTTCAGTGAGTAATGAAGCTGGCTTTGTATTTGTGCATCCTTCAAATCTCTACTTGTTTTCATCTTCAGACACGTTGCTCTTTAAAAAGGCCCTTCAATATGGAAAAGGCAACTCCGTCCATTTTCTTCTTCCCGTCGGCTACTCTTGGTATCCGGGCGTGAATGTAGCGCCCATTAATAACCGAGAAGGTTTCAACTCAGGTGGGGGCGTTATGAATCAACACACTTGGGGAAAAGTGATCTTTACGGAGTATTTCGGATACAACCATCAATTTGCTCTTGGAAATAATTTCAAATCGGACAGTTATTCAGTGACGGGTTCCAGTGGAACGAATTTATTCAGTAATATTTTTGGTCTAGCTTTTGGCGGTTATACGTATACGAACTATCCGAGATCTGAATCGCTTCGAGAGGATTCTAAATATTCTCTGGGAGTGTTATTTAGCCGCCGACTCGATTTCTGGGGGCCTTTAGTTGCGAGTCTGGGTTATTCCCACGAATGGAATGTGTCTACAGTGGATTCGGCTAAATACAATAAGGGCATTGCTTCCCTGAAAATTACGTATGCATTGGAATAAAAAGAAATTACAAAATAAACGGGTTCTTGTCGTTCTTCTGATTGGCACTCAAACTCTAGTGCCCAGCAGAACTCTTTCCGAAACTCGACGACTAACTTCAAATGAAGCAGCTCAGGTTCTCTTTCTGCAGGGTATTGTTCGCGTAGATAAAAAGAAAGCAACTGAACCTATTCAACTCAAAACCGGTTCCATTATCGAAACTGGAAAAGGGCACGCGACTGTCCGAATTGGAAACGACCAAGTTGTAGATATGGATGAGGACAGCCGCCTTCGCGTTGTCAAAATTAAAGAGAAAAAAGATGGATTGGCCGTAGAGCGTTTGGGGGTAGTTCTGGAAAAGGGCGGTATTCGTGGAACTCAAGATGTGGAACCATCCGATCCTAGAGCTAATAGCAATATTTTAACTCCCTCGGGGCTCTTAAGACTTAATGGGGGACGATTTGTTGTTGGGGTGGATCCGGATAAAAAAACCAAAGTACTCACTTTAGATAAACCAGCCTCTCTCGACCCTACTCCCCCGCCAACGATTCCTAACGTGCCGAGTATTCCCAGTGAAGAACGAAACCAAAAACCAGAAACAAGGGATGATTCGAAGAGCTCAGATCTCAACGATTACAAAAAGGATTACACTTCGAATTTAAAAGACCCGGAAGAGAACAAGAATCAGGATCAAGATCAAGACCGCGACAATAAACAAGTCAAGAATGACGACGGGGATAAGGACTCGAAGCGATCGAAAGATTCCGGCGAGGACCGAGATCAAGGCGGGGGCAACGACGACCGCTACAACAAACAAGCGAAGAACGACGACGGGGATAAGAATTCGAAGCGTTCCAAAGATTCCGACGACGACCGCGACAACAAACAAGCCAAGAACGACGACGGGGATAAGAATTCGAAGCAACCAAAAGAGTCCGGCGATGACCGAGATCAAGGCGGGGGCAACGACGACCGCGACAACAAACAAGCCAAGAACGACGATGGGGATAAGAATTCGAAGCAACCCAAAGATTCTGGCGACGACCGCGATCAAGGCGGGGGCAACGACGACCGCGACAACAAACAAGCCAAGAACGACGACGGGGATAAGAATTCGAAGCAGCCCAAAGATTCTGGCGACGACCGAGATCAGGGCGGGGGCAACGA
>JBJSXY010000299.1:0-3131 GCA_046086625.1 Pseudomonadota bacterium
GTTCAAAGACACATTTCTTCGGCTGAATTTCATGAAAGGGAAAATAAGAACGGATCTGTTCTTTGCCTTGGAGATCCACAATCACCATTTCTCCAGGCGCCAATTCTCTTTCGTAAGTGGCCCCAATTAAATCAAAAGCTGTGGTTTCGCTAGCAAACACCGTGCTCTCCTGAAAACGCCCCATGACGAGAGGACGAAATCCTTTGGGATCTCGAACCGCAATCATGGTCTTTTGATTCATTACTAGAAGAGAATAGGCCCCTTCAATTTGAGCGAGTGCCGCCGTAAGAGCTTTCACCAAGTCGGGCTCTCCCGTTCGCGCAATCAAATGGATGATCACTTCGGTATCGGAAGTCGACTGAAAAATGGATCCCATCTGTTCCAACCGAGAAGTTAACGAAGTAGCATTCACTAAATTTCCATTATGAGCAACCGAAACCCATCCACTTGCAGTTCGCAAGAGAAGGGGTTGAAGATTTTCTAAGCGATCTCCTCCCGCCGTCGAATAGCGGTTGTGACCAATTGCTTGGCGACCCGGCAATCGAGAGAGCTCGTCACTGGTAAACACATCCCCCACAAGACCTCTTTTTTTCAAAGCATGGGGAATGCCATCGACGCTCGAAACAATTCCAGCCCCCTCCTGCCCTCGGTGCTGAAGTGCATGGAGTCCCAAGTAAGTTAGATTGGAAGCTTCGGGATGACCTGAAATTCCAAAAATCGCACACATTAAAAAAGTCCTCTCCAACGCTGATCCCAATTGGATTTTAACTGGGTCATATCACGATCTAAAACTTTCGCGCCCCCTTGTTTCACAATCAATCTTCCTCGGTCGCTCACGGAGCCAATCGCAGTAAATTTAACGCCTGCTTGATTCGCTATGACTTCCACTTCAGTGGCTTCCGTGGAATCGTAAGCAACGAGAATTCGGGGGACTGTCTCTCCAAAAAGAAAACCATCCGGATCAGTTTCTCTGGGAATCAAAATTTCTATCCCTAAGCCATCTAATTTTGACTGAAAAGCCATTTCAAGCGCAGCAAGAAGAAGCCCTCCATCCGTGATGTCGTGGATGGCATAATCAAATCGTTTCGTTTTTATTTTCGAAAGAAAATTGAGCATTCTTACTAATGATTTGAGATCGGTTTCCTCTGGCTGTCCACAATCTCTTTGAAACCACTGACTTGCCAAAAGACTTCCTCCGATTCCGCCCTCGGGGATGCCTATCAGAGCTAGATCGAGAGAAGAACTGTGAAAAGAAGACGGCCTGACTTTATCTTTGCTCTCAGATAATCCGACCATTCCGATCATGGGAGAAGGATAAATAGATTTGCCATCTGTTTCGTTATAAAGACTCACATTTCCCGAAATAACAGGAATTCCCAGAGCCTCACAAGCAACCGAAATTCCCTCAACGGTCTCTGCAAATTGCCACACGACTTCTGGGTTTTCGGGGCTTGCGAAATTAAGACAATCCGTTAAACCAATGGCTTGGGTTCCTTTGAGAGCCAAATTAATCGCTGCTTCTGCTACAGCTCGTTTTCCCCCCTCAAAGGGCCAGAGCCAGGAAATTCGGGGATTTCCGTCTACAGTCATCGCCAAGCGAACTGGAGCGCCAGATATTTCTCGAAGTCTTAAAGTTGCGGAGTCTTCAAAGGGTTCACTTTCAGTTCGATTTCCCACCATTGAATCATATTGCTGGACGATGGGCGCTGGATTTCCAAAGTTAAAAGCTTCGAATAATTTATCAAACTTATTTTCCAAACTTCCCAAGAGAAGTTTATTTCTATCAATAAACCACCGCTGTTTTAAGTCGGTGGGGGCAACGAGAGCTCGCTCGGCTAAAGGAGGATCTGTCACAAGCTCCACTGGCAAATCGACGACGGTTTCGCCATTTTTTTGCATAATGACTCGAACACCTTCTATGACTTCGCCAATCACTTCTGCATGCAAATCCCATTTTTCGTACAATTGCTTGAGACGCTCAAACTTCTGAGGCTCACAAACCATCAGCATTCTTTCTTGAGACTCAGAAAGAAGAAGCTCATACGCTGACATTCCCGCTTCTCGAGTCGGCACTTTATCTAAATTAATCGCTAAGCCCGTCCCTGCTCTGTGAGCCATTTCAAAACTAGAAGAAGTAAGCCCCGCAGCTCCCATATCTTGAATACCCACCATGAGCTTTTCTTGCATGGCTTCTAAAGTTGCTTCGAGTAGCAATTTCTCAGTAAAGGGATCGCCCACTTGAACTGCTGGCCTAGCTAATTCCTCTTCACTCGAAAACTCTTTCGAAGACATGGTAGCTCCATGCACTCCATCTCGACCTGTTTTGGCTCCCGCATAGACGACAAAATTCCCTATTCCCGAAGCAAAGCCTCGGTAAATATCCGTTGTTTTCACAATCCCTAGGGCAAACGCATTCACTAAAGGATTTTGGTTGTAACAACGATGAAAGACTGTTTGTCCGGCTACTGTCGGCACACCCACTGCGTTGCCATAATCGCCAATTCCCTTCACAACTCCTTTTACAAGAGAGGGAGTTTTTGGATTTTGCGGATCCCCAAAGCAAAGGCTGTCCATAAGCGCAATGGGCCGAGCTCCCATGGTAAAAATATCTCTTAAAATCCCGCCCACTCCAGTCGCAGCTCCTTGATAGGGCTCAATAAAGGAAGGGTGATTGTGACTTTCCATTTTAAAAGCAACCGCCCAGCCATGACCGATATCGAGAATGCCTGCATTTTCACCGGGACCCTGAAGAACGCGTTTTCCTTGAGTGGGAAATCTTTTTAAATATTTTCGGCTCGATTTGTAACTGCAATGCTCACTGTACATGCTGGAGAAAATTCCGAGTTCTGCAAAGTTTGGATTTCTCTTAAGCCTATTGCAAATGAGCTCGTACTCTTCGCGGCTTAATCCTAAATGTTTTGCTAGTTCCAGTGTCGAAACATGAGTATCCAGGAGCACCTTCATGCCCGACCTCTCACTTCATTTAGAAGAGCAGTCCAAATTTTCATTCCGTCGCCACTCTTTAAATCGGTTGCGCGCTCAGGGTGGGACATCATTCCACAGACGTTTTTTTCTTTATTTGTAATTCCAGCGATTTTTTCAAAACTTCCATTTACATCTTCCGAATAGCG
>JBJSXY010000300.1:0-2937 GCA_046086625.1 Pseudomonadota bacterium
TTAATGATTTCATTCATTCTCTTTTCACTGGTTCAGTTTCTTTTAGCCACCACTCCACTCGATTTTTCGAATTATAGACCCGGGACTAATCACCGCCCACTATTTGAAGCGATTGTAAGAGATCTCATTGCAGAATTTGAACACCCAGTCGCTACGGCATATAGAAAAAACATGGAGGCCACAGTAGACCGAATTGTCATTGATGAAGCTCTAATGGATATGTACCTTATGGAAACAGCGGATCCTAAAGAACGAGAAGCCATAGCCCGATTTGTTTTGGCTCATGAATATTTTCATGTAGCTTTAAAACATCCTCATACGCGTGACTCAGTGAGAACCCCACGAGAAATTGAAATAAGGGGGGCATTTGCTGATGCTCGAAAACAGATGGAAACTCAAGTAGATCATCTGGCAGCTAAATATCTTTATAAATTGAAACTTCCCACCGAGCCTATTCAACGTATGTTCACAAGTCATCCCGAGTTCCACGGCGGGGAATATTACCCGACCGCTGCAGAGCGAGCTGAAACGGTCTTAAAAGCGAGGACCCCAGGTATTGAACAATCCCATTTCGATAATCAGGTTATCAAATGTATTTTTCTTTTGAGCCGGCTTGCCCAAAAGTTGCCTTGATAAATGAAATGTGGTTTTCTACCGCCCGATGTATTTCTTCATAAAAACACTTTTACTGGCACTTTTCATTAATTCTCATTTTTCTTTAGCTCACTATGCCGTTTTAAGCGGACCCACAGAATTATTTCATTTGAATGAAATTCACAACGAGCTTCGATTAGATGAAAGCGAGAAGCAGGAGAGCCTTTTTTCGGGGAGAGTCACTGCGGAACAAGCTGCTATTGCAGCTATCGAAAGTTTTTTAACCGACGGTAATGATGTTGAAAGCCCACTCGCTTTATCCTTAGGTGCGGGTGAAGATCTTTTCTCCCATTTAAATCGTTCCAGTACGAAAATCGGTTTTATGTTCGCAGGTGAAGCAGCTGAGCACGGCGAGCGAGTGGAAAACAATTGGATCATCGAACTTCGCATACCTTCACTCTCAGATCACTTGTTTTTCGCTATTGTCGATCGAACCGGAAAAAATCCCGTCTACAATTACGGCTTCAATTAAGAATGTGATGCAATTGTGAAGGAAATGTGAAGACCCATTCACAATCCTTCAAACAAACTATCGTTGATAACGGCCGTTAATGCTTTACCGTTTTCACCTCTCACTCTTCCTCTGAACTATCCCGAAAGAGCTGTCGTGACTGATTCACAGGAGGAATCCATGACAACCTTTCGATTATTTCTGATTGCAACTTTTTCACTCTCAACTTGCTTTTCCAACGCCGAGGAACTCAATCAAAGTCGCTACAAAACTTTTCCTGAGAGCTCAGTCCGCCGCTGCTCCTTAATGAAGAGCCAAAATCCATCCTTTAATATTTGTTTGAACGGCCAAGCGACGGCACCGGATCTTGAAAGAGCGCACACTTGGGCTGCTCGAGCAAGCTTAACTTGGTTTCGAGCCCTGAAAGTTTTAAACGAACGCGTTACTAAGAATGTTGTGTTTACGTGTCAGGATCCACATTTAACGATTTACCTTCGCCCCGGAAGTGGAACTTCTTATGCTTCCCCTGGCGTAACCAATATTTATCTCACGCGTCCTTATGGAACATGGACTCACGAACTGGGCCATGCTTTAGCTGGACTCAGTGATACGTATGTGGGAGGAAAAGCTGGAAGCTGTGGGGGACAACCGCCTTCTCTCATGTGCTGGGGAGCTTATGGTCCGCGGGCGAATCCTGAAGAATGGAGCACGCTTTGGCCCGATGATATCAAAGCGATTCAATCCAATTTCAACAAAGTATTTCCAGAGGAATCTATGGCCCCCAGTTGGGCCGAAAGTGTTAATCTCGAAAAGCCTCTTCAATTGAACGAACCTTGGCCGTCAGGACGAGATCTGGAAGACGTCTTCTTGGAAAATCATCAAGTAGAAGTTTTAGAGGGACCCGCTTCCGAAATAGACATGAAAAGAGATTCGGAAAGTATCGATTTGTAATCTTATCGTTCCCAGCGCGTTTGATATAAAAACGCAAAAGAACGGTTGAGTGCAGAGTTTTCTGAAAACCGAATGACAGTTTGATCGGAATAAATCAGACTGATGGAACTCGTTCTACTCGGTAAGTAACTTACTTGAGCAGAAGCGTTCCACAGTTTTACTAGCTCACCTTTTCCAGAAACCAGTCCTTCCGTTTCAATGGGCTCTTCTAAGCTCGGGGCAACGGAAAGTCCCAATCTCAAGTTTCCTCCGCCAGGACTAAGCCCCAGAGCGAAAAGACCACTCCCACCCCAGCCTGGGTTTAACTTAAGCAATCCCAATTCATTTTCAATTTTTCTAGAAAATCCGTGGTGCCCCTCCACTAAAAGAGACATATCACAGTTCCCAATTACTTTCGTAAAAAGAAAGCCTGAACTGAGTCCCCAGAATCCGCGTCCTCGGCTATCTACTTTGTAGATTTCTTTCGCGTCGTAGATTGATCCTCCTGTTGGAAGCGTTCCCGAAATAAAGACAATCCCTCGAGGCTCCCAAGAGTTGTAATTCCACTCAGTCAAGAGTTCATAACCTACGTTGATTGCCACATCTCCGAGCCCCATCGAATCAGAAGAGAAACTGCCTCGAGAGCGCGCTCGCCGAACGATGGGAATACTGAGCCCAGCTTGAGTTCTATCAGACAAAAGCACCGCCCCATCGATCCGAAAGGTTTGAAGATCTTCATGATCATTCTCTTTGCGATATTTAATTCCTCCCCCGACGGGAGCCTCTGCAACGACACTGCCTAAGGAAAAAGTCGTTGTGAGTTGACTTTCATCATCTCCCGAAATCAAAGAGGGGACGTTGGCCGGGCCCCCACAACAGGGAGCTGCTTGTACAAGGGAGTG
>JBJSXY010000301.1:0-2808 GCA_046086625.1 Pseudomonadota bacterium
TGGAAGAGCGGCTGTCAGCTTGGGCTTTGAGTCTTATACTCGCAGGCGCGGCCGGGAATCTTATTGATCGGGTTCGCTTTGGTTATGTTGTTGATTTTCTAGACTTTTATCTTGTGCGCTGGGGTCACTGGCCGGCTTTCAATGTGGCCGACATGGCGATCGTGGTGGGCGTTTCCCTTCTATTTCTTCATTCCCTTTTTAGCCGAAAAGTTGTCGCCAGCTAGCGACCATGGTATTACCGGCCAAACCTTTTTTAGGCAGGTAGTATGCAGCACCACCATCACGACGATCTAAATTTAAAAAAAATTGATAAGCTTTCTCCAACCCGTGTTCGATTGACTGTTGAGTACGATGCGGGGGCTATTACTCGGCATGAAGCATCTGTGGTGAATCGTTATACGCAAGCTGCAAAAATTCCGGGGTTTCGCCCGGGCAAAGCTCCGGTTAGCCTCATAAAACAAAAGTTTAAAGAGGAAATCCTAAGAGACATCGTTTCCCACCTTTTGGAAGCCGGTTTGAGTGAAGCCATTCAAAAAGCAAAACTCAGTCCTGTGAGTCAGCCCCAAGTGAAAGTGGGAGAAGTTAAAGAGGGGCAGCCTTTTGGATTTGAAGCTGAGTTTGATGTGCAGCCAGATATCGAACTAAAAAACTACAAGAACATTCCCCTGACTAGAAAGCCCGCAGAGGTTTCGCAGGAAGAGGTGGATAAGACACTTCAAAATCTTCGAGATCGCCTCTCTACTTTAGAGCCAGATACTGCCACGAAGCCTGAAAAGGGCTCCTTCGCAGTGGTTGAAGTTAGCTTTGAATTAGAAAACAGTGATACAAAACAGGAAAAGCAAACTCACACGGTAGAACTAGGGGCTGACCGACTTTTACCAAATATTGAGAAAGAAATTTTAACAATGACTGTGGGGGAAACTAAATTAATAGAAGATGTTTTTCCAGCAGATTACCCCGAAAAGGAATTAGCGGGTAAAAAAGCAAAATTTGATTTGAAAGTTTTGGAGCTAAAGAGAAAAGTATTGCCAGAACTCAATGATGAATTTGCAAAACAATTAAAAGAAGGCTCGAGCTTAGAAGCCATCAAGCAAGAGATTTTGGATAATATTAAAGCTTCCAAAGAAGCCGAAGCTCGTCGAGATGAGCGACAGACCTTGGTCGATTATTTGATCGAGAACAATCGATTTGACGTTGCCCAAAGCTTTGTTCAGAGCCAATCAGCTCAACTTGTTCAATGGATGGAAGAGGACTGGAAGAAGCGGGGGATGAAAATGCCCGCGTTAAAACCCGAAGACACAAAACAAGTTCAGGAAAGAGCCGAGCGAATGGTTCGCAGCAGTCTCCTGTTGAGGGAAATTGCAGTCAAAGAAAGCATTTCATTAGATCCAGAGAAACTAAAACAAAGGGTTGAATTGATCTCTACTCAACTTGGCAGAAGTATAGAAGAAACTGAGAAGCTTCTGGCGGGCAGGGACATGTTGGACAAAATAAAAGACGAAATTTTGACTGACCAAGTCTTTGAGTTTTTGCTGAGCCAAGCAAAAATAAGGAATTAAAAAATTTTGTCGATAAGAAAGACTGAAGCGTAACGAACGGCTGATTTGTCAGTTGTTAACGCGGCGTTTCTTGGTGTTAATTGTCAGTATTGGCTGACTAAGTTAAATTGCCCGTGGAGGTCTTTCGATGTCTGACCCTCTAAGTTCTAAGTTTTCTAACTATTTAGTTCCCATCGTGATTGAGCAAACCCCACGAGGCGAGCGTAGCTTTGATATCTATTCTCGTTTGTTAAAGGAAAGAATCCTGTTTATAGGCTCCGCTATTGATGATGCGGTGGCCAATCTGGTAATCGCCCAGTTATTATTCCTGGAATCAGAGGACCCCGAAGCTGATATTCACATTTATATCAACTCGCCGGGCGGTAGCGTTTCTGCAGGATTGGGGATGTATGACATGATGCAATACGTTAAGCCCGATATTTGTACTTATTGTACGGGCCTTGCGGCCAGTATGGGTGCAGTTCTTTTGGCTGCAGGAACCCCTGGTAAACGGTATGCTTTGCCACATGCTCAAATTATGATTCATCAACCGTTGGGTGGGGCGCAAGGGCAAGCAACTGATATTGCTATTCAGGCTAAGCAAATTTTGTTTTTAAAGAATCGTCTTAATGAAATTTTGGTCAAGCACACAGGCCAAATCTTAGAGACGATAGAGCGAGATACGGACCGGGATCGCTATATGACAGCAGAGGAAGCCAAATCCTATGGTCTAGTAGATAATGTGATTACGAGAAAAGAAACCGATAAGAAGTAATTCTAGGAGGCGAAGATGAGCCGACGAGACAGCGAGAGTTTTGGAAATTTAGTTTGTAGTTTTTGTGGAAAGAGTCAACGAGAAGTAAAAAAACTGATCGCTGGTCCTACAGTTCACCTCTGTGATGAATGTATTGAACTGTGCAATGACATCATTAAGGAAGAAGCGGCAAAAGAAGAAACTCGCGGCGGAACCACAAAGATCCCAAAACCACATGAAATCAAAACAGTGTTAGATGAGTTTGTGATTGGACAAGATCAAGCCAAGAAAACTCTATCGGTGGCTGTTCACAATCACTATAAGCGAATTGCAGCTCCGAGAGGCGGAGGAGCAGAAGTTGAATTGCAAAAAAGCAATATCCTGCTCGTTGGGCCCACGGGAAGCGGAAAGACGCTACTGGCTCAGACTTTGGCTAAACTCTTAAAGGTTCCATTCACAATCGTTGATGCGACCACTTTGACAGAAGCTGGTTACGTTGGAGAAGACGTCGAAAAC
>JBJSXY010000302.1:0-3724 GCA_046086625.1 Pseudomonadota bacterium
AGGTAGTGTTGCATGAAATTCGGGATCGACTCCCGGTTACAGAGGCAGCTCACTTCGGTGCTCAGTTACCGATGCTAATTCGAGGACTGTATTATGAGGGTTTTCGTCCCAGAGAAACTACGAGGAAAGACAAATCTCTACAGCCCTTTTTAAAGGCTGTAGAAAAGAAAATGCCTCGCTTTTACCCAAAACCACCGAGTGAGCTCTTAAGGGGTGTATTTGAATTATTGAATGAATTTATCAGTCCCGGCGAATTAAAGGATGTGAAATCCTGTTTTAACCAGGAAGTCAGGGACTTTTGGCCAACCTCAAGTCCTAAAAAGAAGAAGGCGGCTTAATGGCTAAGACCAAGCAAAGAAGTCCCCTTCCTTACCTCGTCGCATTTTTTGTCTTTTTGCTTTTTTTAAACTTTTTGGCCTTCCGGGAAAACACGGAGACTTTTTCTTACAGTGATTTTTTAGCTCGTTTGCAGGAAGGGCAAGTGAAGGATATTCGATTATCGAAAGAGGCCATTTTAGGAACGCTGAAAAGGCCATTAGCCAATGGAAAAACCCATTTCTCTACAGTTCGACTAGACGACCCACAACTGATTTCGCTTCTACAAAAACAACAAGTGAGCTTTACTGCTGAACCAGAAATCCCCTTCTGGATCAAGACACTGATCTGGGCGGTCCCAGTTTTATTAATTCTAAGATTTTGGTCTTCCTACTTGAGACGCGGCTTCGGCGAAGGTCGGGGTGGCCTCCTCGGACTAACTCGTTCGAAAGCCAAACTCTTCATCGAAAAGGACATCACGACGACTTTCGAAGATGTTGCTGGAGTGGATGAGGCAAAAGAAGAGCTCAGTGAAGTGGTCCATTTTCTAGAGAATCCCGAAAAGTTTTCAAGATTAGGGGGCAGAATTCCAAAAGGTGTGCTCTTAGTAGGCCCTCCTGGAACGGGAAAAACCCTCATGGCAAGAGCTATTGCAGGAGAAGCGAAAGTACCCTTTCTTTCAATAAATGGCTCAGAGTTTATAGAAATGTTTGTAGGATTGGGGGCTGCTCGTGTTCGTGATCTCTTTCAACAAGCTCGGGATCTGGCTCCTTGTATTTTGTTTATTGATGAAATCGATGCAGTTGGAAAATTACGCTCAGGAACCTTTGTAACTGGAGGAAATGAAGAAAAAGAACAAACACTCGGACAGCTTTTAGCTGAAATGGATGGCTTTGATAGTTCCCAAGGGGTAATTATTTTAGCAGCGACTAATCGTCCAGAAATCTTAGATCCCGCTTTGCTTCGGGCTGGGCGTTTTGATAGACAAGTTCTTATCGATAATCCGGATCAACGAGGCAGAACTCAAATCCTGAAAGTTCATGTCAAAAACATTAAATTAGATCCCCAAATATCTTTAGAGGCCATTGCTGGTTTAACTCCCGGTTTTTCCGGAGCCGATTTAGCTAATTTGGTAAATGAAGCTGCTCTTTTTGCTACTCGACGAAATGGAGAATCTGTTTCTGAACCTGATTTCGTCAACGCAATTGAGCGAATCGTGGCCGGGCTCGAAAAACATTCACGAATCATGCATCCAGAGGAGAAAACACGAGTTGCCTATCATGAAATGGGCCATGCAACAGCTTCTTTGACTTTAGGGCCTTCTGAAAAAGTTCATAAAATCAGCATTGTTCCACGTGGGTTAGGGTCCTTGGGATATACCATTCGAAGACCGACTGAAGATCGTTATCTTTTAGATGAAGATCAAATGATCCGAAAAATCGCAGTTTTACTAGCAGGAAGAGCTTCTGAAACTCTCTTTCTACATTCCACTTCCACTGGAGCTGCCGATGATCTGGTCAAAGCAACGGATCTAGCTCGCTCGATGGTGACTCGATTTGGAATGAGCGATCCTATCGGACTCGCCTCACTTGAAGATCGAGACTCGCAATTCTTAAATCCTGAATGGGTCTCCAGAGGAAGAATTGCAATTAGCGAAGAAACCGCCAAAACAATTGATCATGAAGTAAAGAATATCCTTGAAAGAAGTTTTCGCTTAGCAATCAAAGAGCTCAACGAAAATCGTTTATTTATTGAGCAGGGAGCTAAAAAACTCATGCAATTAGAAACCCTAGATGAAAAAGATATCCTAACCTTATGGCAACAATGCTCCAAGGAATCAGTCAGAAAAAGTAAAAGCATATCTTTGGTGAACAAAGTTTAATTGTTCCTGATTCTCTCCATCAAACCCAAACGGACAAAAAGAAGTCTCAGATAGACCCTTCAACGGGAGACTCATCACAAAACGCGTTCCTTTTTTTCCTAAAGGGGATTCACATTTAATTTCCCCTGTATGTGCTTGAATAATCTGACGCACTATAAACAGGCCCAAACCTAGTCCTGGCACTTTTGGTTCTGAGTTACTTCTTCGTCGAAACGGAGCAAAAACCTCGTCTGCATTAGCCCCGATAATCCCGGGTCCCGAATCCTGGAAAATGCACTGCAAATGATCTCCCGTGTTTTTGAATTCGATGAGAATCTTCTCGTTGGGTGCATATTTACTGGAGTTTGTAATGAGATTTGTAAACACTTGCTCCATTCGAAAACGATCGCAACGCAGTCGTGAAGATCCTCCTTCACGAATCTCATACGTGCATCCCGTGGATTTTAACAGTTCAGAGTATCGTTCACATACTTCTTGGACTAAGTCGGATAGAACAAGTTCTTCCAGATCAAGCTTTAAGCCTCCCTTAGCCATCCGGGTTATATCTAAAAGTGACTCAACTAAATTTGTGAGTCTTGAAATTTGCCCCTCCATGAGTCGAAACGCAGGGAGCAATTTAGATTCTATTTCTTTATCATTGGTTTTTTGAAGTTGCTTGGTGAGCAATTGCATTTGAAGTTTAAGAGCGGTAATCGGCGTTTTTAACTCGTGAGAGGCGATAGAAAAAAAATCATCTCTCGAACGAAGAGCTGCACTGAGATCCTTTTCTCTTTCGGCAACTTGCCGAGCAACCACTTTGAGCTCTTTGAGAGTTTGTTGAACTCTTTTTCGCAGTTTTTTCTCTCTATCAATAAGAATTCCAAAGGTCGTTCCAAATCCGACAAACATTGCTAAATCCCATAGACCTGAGCTGAGAGTTCCAAAAGAAGGATCGAAAAAACTCAAATAAAGATAGACAAGAGTCCCTAAAAGAACGCTGAAGAGTCCAGCTCCAAGTCCGCCAAACCAGACACTGAAAAATCCCGCGGGGTAGAGAAACCGAAAAATTCGAATCTGTACTTGGGCCTGGTCATGCATCGACCAAGCGATAGCCAAAACCGTAACGGCAAACGCAAAAAGATAGGGATAAGCCCATCGGTATTTGGAGTACATTCGCCAAAACATGAACTAAATAGAGCGTACTTTCCGCGAGGGGTCAACTCAAACTAAATGGGACTTTTTGTACTAAGCCTTTAAGTTTATGAGTATATTATGGATGAATGCACTGGCTCAGAAACAGATTAGGAATGTTACTCTTCTTCTTGGGCTCACTTCTAGTAGTCCTCTACGCGTGGACCGGACCTCAAGGGACCACGCCTGAAGATGCTTCCGAATTTATTCTGACTGCGTTCTTTAAGGGACTGCCGCATCCACCAGGCTATCCTCTTTTTGTTTGGTTAGGACATTTGTGTTCTTACATTCCATGGGGAAGCCCTGCTCAAAAAATTTCTTTTTTAAGTTATGCCAGCATGGCGGGAAGTGCAGTTG
>JBJSXY010000303.1:0-2737 GCA_046086625.1 Pseudomonadota bacterium
ACGACAAGGAGTTATAAATACATGCGAGTCTGCACCGGCAGGTCGCTGGCAGCCTCGGCGGACTCGGGATCTTTCCTGGCTGGCTCGGGCTCGACGGGCAGGTGCACGCAGCAGCAGAACTGGTACCAGGCGCAGACGTCGCACAGCCTCACGCGCACGCCCTCGGGGACGCAGCAGCAGCAGTCAGCGCACTCCTCGACGCCCATGTTGAAGTTGATCAGGCAGTTGTCGTTGACGCATCGGCAGCAGAGGTGGTCGCAGCCGGCCTGGAAGTAGCAGATGGAAAACGGCAAAGCTAGGATGCACAGGCACATGGCGCGCGGGCGGTTCCAGACAAATTCGACCTGGTTTTATTCACACAAATCAAACCAAATCAAATGTAGTTTGATCCTAGGGCGGATCATCATAGCCTGGCTCTTTTTTGTTGGGCTCGCCGAACTCGTAGCCGGGCCCGAAGAACTCGCGGACCTTCTGGGCGATCCTGTAGTTCTCCTGAGCGGCGGCCCGCATTTTCAGGCCCCATTCGATGGTCTGTCGGAGCTGTTCTTGCAAGACCGTGACATCGCTGGACATTGGTCCACTTCTCTTGCTGAATTGTGTTTTAGGTTCTCTTTTAGAAAAATTATCTTGTTTTTCAGACGATGCTGATTGTGATTGTGAATCTTTTGATTGTGATTTAGACTGTGATGTATCAGGTTGTTGTTTGGACTGATCACTTGATTTAGATGTGGACAAACTTTCTAATGCATCTAAAAAAATTTGATAATATGCAGCCACTTGTTTTGTTCTGGCATCGCTGAATAAACTGGATTGAGTCAGTACAGGATTTTTTTTTTTTAGCTCAGCTTTTACTTTTGATTCAACATCCAAAAAAAATGTTAAAATTGGCTGACTGGATCCAAACAATCGATTATAATCTTGAGATGCAAAGGAATCATCACGAAATTTTATTTTTTGAAATTTTTTATAAAAAGGTTCTATTGTATGTTGTATTTTTAACACAACTGTCCACATATTTTCAAATAATCTGCAAATCCATAAATTACCCTCTAAAATCAATTTTTTTTCTTCAAAATCTGCATCAGCTGATCCAGTTCGTTCATAATTATCTAGATCTAGCTGAAATTTCAAAAAACTATCGGTATAGTATGTGTTCCACTTAAGAGCATGTGATATGGCTTCAGGTGATCCAGGATTTATCTCTTCTTTACTATCAAATTTAAGATATAAACTTAAATCAGGCAAGAAATCAAAATCAGGTGCAAAGTACTTGTCTTTTGTTCCCCTTTTGTCCGCTCCAGACGGGGGCATGGGATCTTGAGGGACTGTTGGTTGTGCAGTTTGAGGAGCTGGCGCTTTCGCTGATGGGTCTGGTGGCGCTGGCTGAGATTGAGACGATCCTCCAGCCGGTCCTGGTGGATCCTGCTGAGCCTGCTGGGGCGGGGCTGATCCTCCAGCCGGTCCTGGTGGATCCTGCTGAGCCTGCTGGGGCGGGGCTGATCCTCCAGCCGGTCCTGCTGGATCCGGCGGCGGCTGCGGGGGCGGGGCTGATCCTCCAGCCGGTCCTGCTGGATCCTGCGGCGGCTGCGGGGGCTGGGGTGCTTCTGTCGACGCTGGTTGGGCCGGAGCACTTCCAGAAGCTGCAGATGGGCCTGGGCCTGCAGCGCTTGCTTCTTCTTCTGGCGGGTTTGGTGGTACTTTGTCTACTACAGCATCGAATTCCTTTTGTAATTCTTGTATTTCTGAACCTATATCCAAATATTTACAAAAATCTTCATAACTTTTAGCTGCTAATTTTGCTGTTAATCCAGAATTTATTTTATTAAAATATTTTTGAAATTCATAGTATTTTGCTAAACAATTTCTATAAGTCATAGAATTTCTTGAATTTCTATCATCAGGATTATAATATTTTTTATAAATTTCTTGTAGTCGATCTTTTAAATTTTTCAGTGTAACAAAAACAACACTATAAAACACATTTGTTTGGTATTCATATGCCTTTGTTTGAATGTCTTGTCTGAGTGTGGGTGGTTTCACTGCTGCACTTGTCATCCCTTGAATAATCACATCGTTTGTCAAATTTGTTTCTGAAACGTCAGAAAAATTTGCACTTTTCAGTAATTCAATCAGTTCTGTTTTTGTTTGATTACGTAAATTTTCAGCAGCAATAGCCATTTTATCTAAATTAGGAGCGTTTGTGTTGCTATTGGGTATTCCTTTCACTTGCTGTGCGTCAAAATCTGCTATTTCTGTTGGAATTATTAATTGTTTGTCAATAACAGCCTGTGGCCCCAAGCTTCCCTGCAACCCCTGCACATCATCTTCATCCAGCCCGCCACCCCCCCCCCCACTGCCCTGCAGATCCTCCATCCCGTCCGTGAAAAACTTGAGTTCCCTGTCCAGCTCTTCCTCCCAGTCGGCCACCGCCGGCGCCGCGCCCGCCTGCCAGACCTTCTTGGGCTTCTGGGTCGGGAGCATGCTCTGTCGCGGGTCGGTGGCGCTGGCCGGCATAAATAGCCCCTGTCAGTACAAAAAGCGGGGCACTGCATTTTCGGGCAGCCCCGTGAAATGCTGCTGGAGAACTTCGCGCTGCACGACGTGACGGCCGGCGAGCGGGCCACGGGCCAGAGCCTGTCCGCGCGCAACGGGACCGGGCGGGTCCTGTTCATGCCCACGCACCACTTCGGCGACTTCTGCGACCTGACCGGCTTCCGGTTCGAGTGCGGGTCCACCG
>JBJSXY010000304.1:0-2800 GCA_046086625.1 Pseudomonadota bacterium
TTGTAAAAATAGTTTTTGTGGAATTATCGGAACTGCTTTTAACACGGTGGATGGTGGGTCAACCGCAGTCCCGCCCCCTTCCTAGAAGAGCTCCTCAGAGTCCAGTAAACTCAAATGGGCTCCCTAAAGAAATTGAGAATGCACTTTCTTTGCTGGGCCTCAAAGGATGCAGAGATTGGAATGTGATCCATAAACGATACCGAGAGCTTGCTAAAAGATTTCATCCCGATCTAAATCCAGATATTACTTCTGCTGGAAATCGATTCATGATTTATGATGGAGCCTATCGAAGATTAAGCTTAGTCAAAGAAAAGTACTTCCTATCTTCTACTTGCCAATCAGCTTTCTCCAAAGCACGCTCTACCTGTGACAACTCCGGAGAAAAGTAAAACTTCCCCCTTGGTTCCCATTAAAAAAGTCTTGGCTATCTTTATCGCTTCGGGTGGTTTTGTTGGATATTTTCCCATAGCTCCGGGAACTGCAGGCTCTTTAGCTGCTTTGATTCTCATTTGGTACCTGAGAAGCTTTTCATGGATTGTCTTACTTTTTACGGCGGTGGCGCTTCTAGTCATGGGTATTTGGGCGGCTGGCGAGACGTGTCAAATTCTTAAAAAGAAAGATGCTTCTCAAGTTGTGATGGATGAAATTGTCGGGATGATGATCACTGTGATAGGACTTCCTCTGACTCCGTATTGGTTATTAGTTGGATTTTTCGTTTTTAGAATTTTGGATATTGTTAAACCTTCACCTGCTAAGTATTTCGACGAGAAAGTTGCTGGTGGTTTAGGAGTCATGATGGATGATGTAGTAGCGGGTATTTATGGAAACATCATTTTGCAGTTGATGATGCGAGCTCAAATTTAAAAGTTTTTTTAAACGTATAAGAGGAGAAAACATGGAGATCAACAAGACTGATAAGTTAGCAAGACCCGAAAATTTGGATAGACAGAAAGCAGTCAGTATGGCGCTTATGTCGATTGAAAAACAGTTCGGCAAAGGCTCTATCATGAAGTTGGGTGAGGGACGCAAACTTGCTATGGATTTGGGAGTGGTCTCTACTGGAATTTTAGGACTTGATTTAGCTACTGGAGTGGGGGGGATTCCCCGAGGAAGAATTACTGAAATTTATGGGCCTGAGTCGTCGGGAAAAACGACCATAGCACTTTATGCAATTGCTCAAGCACAAAGAGAGGGCGGAGTTTGTGCATTTATCGATGCTGAACATGCGCTGGATGTGGTTTATGCGAAAAAACTTGGAGTGAATACAGATGACCTTTTAATTTCTCAACCAGATACGGGTGAACAGGCTCTTGAAATTGCCGAAATTCTGGTTCGTAGTGGCGGCGTAGATGTCATTGTGGTTGACTCAGTGGCGGCACTTGTCCCACGAGCTGAATTAGAAGGAGATATGGGAGATTCCCACATGGGGCTTCAAGCTCGCCTGATGTCTCAGGCTCTTAGAAAGCTCACTGGATGTATTAGTAAATCAAAAACCAGTTTGATTTTTATTAACCAGCTTCGAATGAAGATTGGGGTTATGTTCGGCAATCCTGAAACAACAACCGGGGGAAATGCGCTGAAGTTCTACGCTTCTTTGAGAATGGATATTCGTCGAATTTCCGCTATCAAAAATGGCGATGATATTTTAGGAAGCCGTACTCGTGTGAAAGTGGTTAAAAACAAAATGGCGCCCCCTTTTCGAGAAGTAGAGTTCGATATTCTTTTTGGGGAAGGAATTTCTCGTGAAGGCGATATAATCGACTTGGGGTGTCAATATGGCATAGTGGAAAAAAGCGGGTCTTGGTTTGCTTATGAAGGCGAGAAACTAGGCCAGGGTCGCGATAATACAAGGCAATTTCTTAAGGAACATCCAGAATTTGTCGATAAGATCCGTAAGCAAGTCGAAGCTAAAGCAATTAAAGATGGGGGCTTAGTGCTCTCTTCTCAATCAATTAGCGAAGACGGACGCGGAGAGACTGTTGAAAAGTCCGAACCAAAAGACAAACTCGCCGGAAAAACTCCAACAGCTGGAGGAGTTCGAGCAAATCCTAAAAAAGGCGACTGATAAAAAAGCTTCTGACGTTCACCTGAAAGTGGGCTTACCCCCCATTGTTCGGGTGAACGGTAATCTCTATTACTTAGACACCACCGATACCGGTATAGTAACTCGGTTAACTCCCGATCAACTGAGCCTTTGGGCTTTAGCTCTTATGAATTCTCGCCAGAAGGAGCGATTTGAAAATGGAGAAGAAGTTGATCTAGGTTACGAAAGCACGACAGCTGGTCGTTACCGAATCAATATTTGCCAACAACGATCAAATACCCGTTTAGTTTGCCGACATATTTCAGCAAAAATTAAAAACTTTGAAGAGCTTCATCTTCCAGCTGTGATGGAGGAATTGGCTTCATTGCATCGTGGGCTCATCCTTGTTACGGGTACGACTGGAAGTGGTAAATCAACTACTTTAGCCGCTATCATCGACTCTATCGCCCGAAACCGATCTTGCCACATTATTACTATCGAAGACCCAATCGAATTTAATTTTAAAGATAGAAAAAGCATTATCACTCAAAGAGAAGTAGGGCTTGATACCGGAGGGTTCACGAAAGCCCTAAAATATGCCCTCAGACAAGATCCTGATGTTATCTTAATTGGAGAAATGAGGGACGAAGAAACAATTCGAATGGCTCTAGCTGCGGCCGAGACTGGACATTTGGTGCTTTCGACTCTCCATACGGTGGATGCCGTGGAGACAATCAATCGAATTCTTAGCAGCGTGGATGGTTCGATTCAGTCCCA
>JBJSXY010000305.1:0-2565 GCA_046086625.1 Pseudomonadota bacterium
CGCACGCGATTATGCATCCAGCCTGTTTTAGCAAGCTGCCTCATCCCTGCATCTACAATGGGGTACCCAGTCAGGCCTTGTTTCCAAGCTGCGAAGTGGTTTTCGTTGTTTTCCCATTTCAGATTTTCAAACTTTTCCAAAAAGGCCGTTTTCTCCACACGGGGATGATGCCACAGAATATGGTAGTAGAATTCCCTCCAAATAATTTCTTTGAGATATTTTTCTTCGCCGTCGGTTATCTTTCCGGGCCGGTCCAAATCGAGTTCCGCAATCACCTGTGCTCCCGTTAAAGACCCATTCTTAAAGAAATGAGAAAGCTTAGAAGTTCCATCTAAAGACGGAATATCCCGATCTTTTCCGTAATTTCGAATCGCTTTTTTAAATTCGCGAACCCGCTTAAGAGCCTCCATTGTTCCCACTGCCGGAATCGAAATCGTCACATTTTTCCCGTTCTTTTCGCGGTAATGCTCCAAAACAGAGCCTAAGTCGGCTGCGTCCAAGAGCTTATTCCACTTAAAAGAGAAAAGAGGCTCTGTCTTCGCTCGCTTCTGGACTTGATCTAAATGAGTAATCCCTTTTTTCTGGATATCGACCCGGGCTTTAATCCCCGGAGTTTTCAAAAACTCCATCCATTTTCTCGAAAACGGCGAGTACACTTGGTAGGCCGAAGTAGGATCCTCTCCTTTAAATATCTCATGCGGCTCAATCAAACAGTGGTCTCTTTCGGTCGCAACCGAAACGCCTTGGGCTTCAAACCACTTCGACATTTTTGCGTCTCGGGCTCGAGCAAAAGGTTCATAATCCCTGTTCCAAGAAACTAAGTTCGGAAGTGGCTTGCCTTTTAACTTCAACTTCTCAAAAAGGGTCTCAAACGCAGATTCGGGTCCCACATCCATAAAAAGGAGGTCTCCCCCTGCTTCTTTTAACTCTTTTTCAAGAGCCACCAGGGTTTCCAAAAAGAACTGAAAGCGGTTATGGGAGAAATCCTCACGACTTAGAAACTTTTTATCGAAACAAAAAAGCCCAAGAACCTTCCCCTGACTTGCTTTCCAATTAGCTTGGAGGGCCGGATTTCCTGCAATTCTTAAGTCTCTTCGAAACCAATGAATCCCGTAGTGCATAGTTTAAGACCTCGGACCCTACCCCACCGAGACACAACTTGAAACCTTATATTTAAATGAGTTCTGGACACTTAAGCCATCTTTGGCTAAAAGTTTAAGTTCTCTTTTTCGGGCAGAACTGTGCCCATGTAGCTCAGGCGGTAGAGCACGTCCTTGGTAAGGACGAGGTCACGGGTTCGAGTCCCGTCGTGGGCTTATTTTTTCGGAAAAGAGAAGAGACGAAACAGAATTTTATCAGCAGGAGAACAACACAATGTCTAAAGCAAAATTTGAAAGAACAAAACCTCACGTAAACGTCGGAACGATTGGTCACGTTGACCACGGAAAGACAACTCTGACCTCTGCAATCACGACTGTGCTTGCAAAGAAAGGATATGCAGAAGCTCGTCGTTACGATCAGATCGATGCAGCTCCTGAAGAGAAAGAGCGAGGAATTACAATCGCAACTTGTCACGTGGAATATCAGAGTGACAATCGTCACTATGCTCACGTGGACTGCCCTGGTCACGCTGACTATGTGAAGAACATGATCACAGGTGCCGCGCAGATGGACGGAGCTATCTTAGTAGTAAGTGCTGCGGATGGTCCGATGCCCCAAACCCGAGAGCATATTTTGCTAGCTCGTCAAGTGGGCGTACCTGCGATGGTTGTATTTTTGAACAAAGTCGACATGGTCGACGATAAAGAACTTTTAGATCTCGTGGAACTCGAAGTGAGAGAGCTTCTCTCCAAGTACAAGTTCCCTGGCGATGATATTCCAGTCGTCAAAGGTTCTGCACTGAAAGCTCTCGAAGGAGACACCAGTGAATTAGGTGAACCTGCCATTCTCAAATTGGTTGAAGCTTTAGATAGCTACATCCCACTTCCTGCTCGTCAGAAAGATAAGCCTTTCTTGATGGCTGTTGAAGACGTGTTCTCGATTCAAGGTCGTGGAACTGTGGTAACTGGCCGTATCGAGCGCGGAACTGTAAAGCTTAACGACGAAATCGAAATCGTCGGTATCCGACCCACTAAGAAAACTGTGGTCACCGGTATTGAAATGTTTAGAAAGCTTCTGGATCAAGGGGAAGCTGGAGACAACGTCGGGGTCCTCTTACGAGGTATCAACAAAGAAGACGTTGAGCGCGGTCAGGTGCTTTGTGCTCCTGGCACCATCACCCCTCACAAAAAGTGTAAAGCTGAAGCTTATATTTTGACCAAAGAAGAAGGAGGACGTCACACTCCATTCTTCACAGGGTACCGTCCTCAATTTTACTTCCGTACTACGGACGTAACTGGGGTTGTGACTCTGCCCAAAGGTGTGGAAATGGTCATGCCTGGCGATAACGTCGCTGTGGAAGTTGAACTGATTACTCCTGTGGCCATGGAAAAAGAAGTCCGCTTCGCTATTCGCGAAGGCGGTCGTACCGTGGGCGCTGGAGTTGTTACTGAAATTCTGGAGTAA
>JBJSXY010000306.1:0-7976 GCA_046086625.1 Pseudomonadota bacterium
CGGTTTCTGAGGTGATTGGGCTTTTGGAAACAATCCATGCAAATGGGGGAACGGCCGATTTCTTTAAGTTGGGACATCAAATTGAGAAGGACTTTGGCTATACCCTTTTTCTAGTAAAAGCTGCGGAAATTCTGGAATTGGTTGATACCCCCAAACAAAAAGTTATTCTGACCGAATTGGGCAGGCATTTGGTTGAAGGGGACATCAATGTCCAAAAAAGAATGCTTCACGAGCTTTATGGTGAACTTTCCTTGGTAAGTGAAGTCGCTCAGCTTCTTCGACAAAGCCCTACTCTTCGGCTTCCGGTCGATCTCGTTACCGAAAAACTGACTGAATGGCTCCCTAATGAAAATCCAAGCGATCTTCTGTCTTCGTTGATTACGTGGGGACGATTCGCTGAATACTTCGGGTATAACGACGATACGAAGGAGCTCTATTTGGACGTGGGTCAGGAAACAACCTAAAAAGCAAATCCCAAAATGGCCCGCCGCGTCCAATCAAAAAAACTCAATATTTTCAGATTTTTTGTTTTTTTCTGAAGACTAACGGGTTAACATTTTACTACATCGTGTAAGAAAAAGGGGTCAACATGGCTGCTCATCCAGAATTTGCAGATACAAAAACAAAGATCATGAAGATTATCTCGTTCTGGGATCCTATGAAAGTACAGCCTGGTAAACCCCATGGTGCGCCAGAAGATGAGTATGAACCAGAAGCAGCAAGAATTGCGGCTTATGTTTTAAAGCACCGAGAACCTGGCACCCCGATGTCTCTTCAAGGGTTAAAGGAAGAAATTGAGCGTTTGTGGCAGCTGATGTACGGCGAATCTTGCCCCAACTCTTTGGAAATCGCCCAAAATATTATCCAGCAGTTTCCTTAATCACTCGATTTCAATCAAAATCTCGTTTCTTCTAAGAAACCAAGGTATCCAAGGCGGGTTGTACCTTGCGAGAACAGGTTCACCTTTTGCCTTAATATTTTTGTTTCTTAACTGGTCAAAAAGCTCTTTCACTTTTTCCTGATAACGCTCCTCTGACCAAGTCCCTGAGTACTTAAGAGCTGCCATTTTTCTTTTTGAAACTTCTTTTAAAACAACTCTCGAATCATCAGGCATCGGCAAGTTCGACAATTTTTTTTCCTGAGGCATGACAAACGAAACGTGTTTCTTACCAGCTTTTTCCTCTTGGAGAACTGGAGCCGTCATACTAATTTTTTGCTTTTGCTGATTTCCCCCAAAAATATAACCCGCAGCTCGGCGAAACCCCTCATTGCCAGCAGAACCAAAATCTCCCTCAACTACCGTTTCCGCAATGACAAGGGGCGGGTACTGACGGATTTCAACATCCCCGAAACTTTCTAAAACTTCATATTTAGGTTCTTCAACAGCCATAGAATATTTTCCTCCCCAAAGGCCAAAACTCACCAACAAAAACCAAAGTAAATTCAAAAAATTAGGGACTACGCGTATTGAAGGCCAATGACTGCCCTCGTATTCTGAATGAATGGAAAAATACATCAGGTTTCTTCTCACTGTTACTTTCTGTTTTACCAGCTTTTCGGAACCGATTCACAAACAATCTCAAGTTTTACGGGCTCAGGAACCTAACCGCTTTGCTACTTTTCAAACCTGTAAAGACACGATTGAAGACACTGTCTCAAAATTGAATTGCAAGATTCCTCCTGTGGTCTATGGCCCAGGTCTTTCTTTGAAAAAAAGCATGGAATATTTTGTCCAGTTCTATGCAGCCAGAAACGGCGTCAATTACGACCAGCTCAATACTTTGGCAAATTTGACTCAAACTCCTGAAGGCAAAAAGGCGCTCGTTTACTATTTTACAGGTCTTAAATGTGCTGGGCTTCCGGGAGATCCTATCAACCGAAAAAATTGGAAGACTTATGTTCCAGATTGCCCGGCTGTGGCTCCAAAAAGTCCACCTTGGGTCAAAGATAATAAATGGGGAACGGCAAACTACCATCCCGGAGCTTATAAATGCCTGCGATTAGGGGCAAGTCGCCCCGAAGATTGTCCCCTCCAGGAAACACTTTGGCAGTGTATAGGAAAAGAGTGGTTTCAGGATTTAGATCCTAAACTTGCCCAAATATTGATCGACAAAATCCCTTCTCAGCAATGTTGCTACGACTCAGAAAGCAACTTAATCACTGAAGGACCGTCTGCAGGAACTCCCGATACGGTTTTTAGAAGCCACTCGGTCGAAGAGGCTGCGGAGAAACACTTTTTGAAATTAGAAGAACAGGGCCGCACCTTAAAAATTGAAGATGTGGAAAAAGAACTAGAAAAAAACAAACGTTCTGTTGGTGAAATCAAAGAGTCTCTTGCCCACCATATCATGGATGCAAGAATCATCGATGCCTGTTTTCCCGACTGGCCTGGTAAAAACAATCAGAGTGTCAAAACCTATCATGCTCTTGGCTGGACACCTTTTAAGTAATTAGTGAACAACCAAAACTGGAACAGGAGCCTCTCGGACCACTCGGCGAGTCGTGCTGCCCACAAGCACGGACAAAACAGGCCCCGTCTGTGATGCCATCGCAATCATACAGGAAGGTAATTTACGACTGAGTTTTAGAATTCCATCAGAAACACGAACATTCGCTTCATCCACTATTGTTTTTACTTTCAAGCCATGTTCTTTTTTCAGATGAGCCGCCCACCCCTCTAATGTTTTCTTACGAAGCTTCACATCTCTCTCGATGTTTTGAGTAAAGACCATGCTCTCCGTTAAACCCAAACCAGGATTGGCGACGAAGTATTCCACGCTATTGTACAGAACGACTTCTGCTTTTAGGTCAACTGCCATCTGCCCCACTGTTCGAAGTGCTTTTTGAGAGTCAGGCGATAAATTAGTTGGAAATAGAATCGTCTTAACTTGAGTCACTGGTTTTAAAGAAGGATTTAAAAATAAAACGGGCAGAGGTGAATGGTGCATCAGAGTTTCCGCAAAACTCCCCATCCAAAAACGTGAGAACCCTTTACGAGCATGGGTGTTGACCAAAATCATATCAGCTTTAATCCGCTTTGCTTCAGAAAGAAGAGCATCTACGTCCGAACGCAAGTAAACCCCACTCTGCAAAATAGCCTTGGGCTCCTCCATTGGTAAGCGAGTTTTGGGTAGCCATCTTTTCATTGCGCCTTGAACATTTTCAATAACCGCTTTCTTATCTTCCCCTCGGGAAAGAGGCTGAGCTTGCTCGGAGAATCGTACAATATAAGCGGGATTAATTTTAAGGCTGCTCTTTTTTAAAAGAGCTTTCAGCATGGCTTCAGCAGAACTCCTCACTTTTTTTTCAGTGGCCAAAAGATCAATGGCCCAGAGAATTCGAATGCTTTTTGAATTAGATTTCATTTACGTCTCCTTTAACTGAAAATGAATCTAGCTCTTCATATTTTACTCGCCAACAAAAAACGAACCGCGGTATGAAAGATTTGAAGGAGTTTCTCCATTGAAAATAGCTTTTTTTGATACCCACAAATTTGAACGTCCTATTTTTGAGAACGAAAATGAGTCATTTCATCACGAATTAGTTTTTTTTGACCATCGTCTTCAAAAAGAAACTGCGGTACTCGCAAACCAGTTCCCTTGTATTTGCTCTTTCGTCAATGACAAGTTGGACTCAGAGAGTCTGACTACCTTAAAGAAGGAAGGAGTCAAACTCATTGCTCTGCGCAGTGCTGGTTTCAATCATGTCGATTTAAAAGCAGCAAAAGAATTGGGGCTAGTCGTCGTCAGAGTTCCCGAATATTCTCCTTATGCAGTTGCAGAACATGCGGTTGCGTTACTTCTCACGCTTAATCGAAAAATCCATCGGAGCTACAGCCGAGTGCGAGAACTTAATTTTTCACTCGATGGTTTAGTGGGAACTGATCTCCATGGAAAGACGGTTGGAGTCATGGGAGTCGGCCGAATAGGAGCTGTTTTTGCAAAAATCATGTCTGGATTTGGATGTGAAGTTCTTCTCTATGATTTAAAACCCGACGTTGAGTTGAGTAAACGATTGAATGCGGCTTACGTGGGGCTGGAGGAGATTTATCGAAAGTCCGATATTATTTCGCTCCACGTGCCTCTTAACTCGAAGACTCGATATTTAATCAATGAAACGTCGCTTTCCCAAATGAAAAAAGGAGTCTTTCTCATCAACACCGGAAGAGGGGGTTTAGTTAAAACCAAAGACCTCATTCAAAGTTTAAAAACGGGACACCTCGGTGGAGCCGGACTTGATGTTTATGAAGAAGAGGAACAAGTATTTTTTCAAGATCACTCGGGTGACGTACTTCAAGACGATTTATTAGCCCGTCTTCTCACGTTCCCAAACGTGATTATTACTTCTCATCAAGCGTTCTTAACCCAAGAAGCTTTGACTAATATTGCTAGAACGACTCTCGAGAATATCAGCGATTTTGAGAAAGGAATTCCTCTCAAGAATCAGGTGAGTTTTTCCTAGACGGTGCTCTCAGTGGGGAATAAATTAACCCCGTGAGAAATTCTATCGAACATGCGTTTTGGGGTGGCATACTGATCGGGCTTTCAGCCTTATTCATGCTTCTTTTCAATGGTCGAATCATGGGAATCAGCGGAATTCTCGGAGGCTTTTTTAATCCCTCCAGCCGTCGACAACTCTGGAGATATTTTTTCTTTGCGGGAATTCTTTGGGGTGGAATCCTTCTTAAAATTTTTCTGCCCCATTCTTTAGACAACACGCTTTCGAGAAATGACATTCAACTAGTTTTGGCGGGAATCTTGGTCGGTTGGGGCACTCGTCTTGGAAATGGCTGTACGAGCGGGCATGGAATCTGTGGCGTTTCAAGGCTCTCTCCGAGATCTCTAGTGGCAACCGGTGTTTTCATGCTGTTTGGAATTCTCACTGTGTGGATCATGCATTTTTGGGGGTTGACGTCATGAACCGAGAAAATTTGAGCTCGCTCTTTTCAGGCACTCTGTTTGCTCTGGGTCTGGGCATTTCAGGAATGACCCAGCCCCAAAAAGTCGTTGGGTTTTTAGATCTCCTTGGTGCTTGGGATCCGAGTCTCCTCTTCGTCATGATAGGAGCCATACTCGTCTATGCTGTGGGATACCGTTTTGTTAGCAAAATGCCAAAGCCCCTATTTTCAACGCAGTTTTTAGTTCCTTCCAATCGACAACTAGACAGTTCTCTTTTTGTCGGATCGGCCCTCTTTGGAATCGGCTGGGGCATTGCGGGTTTCTGTCCCGGTCCAGCTCTTACTTCCTTGGTGGGCGTGGGCCATGCCTCTTTGGTTTTTGTAGGGACTATGCTTCTTACCATGCTGATTTTTGAAATTTGGCAAGTGCGAAAGAGGGTTAAATGATCCATGTAAAAGAATTCTTCGATCCAAAAACCTCCACTCTCACTTATGTAGTTTGGGATCCTAAGACTCTAGATTCCGTCGTGATTGATCCGGTTTTAGATTATGATGCCGCTTCTTCAACAACGAGTCGGGAATCTTTTCGCACTCTAATGAGTTTTCTTGAGAGCCAGGCTTTTAATGTCCATTTGATTCTAGAAACTCATGCTCATGCTGACCACTTGAGCAGTTCTCAAATCCTGAAAAAAGCATTTCCAAAAGCCAAAGTGGCAATCAATGACCAAATTCAAATCGTTCAAGAAGTTTTTAAAGACTTTTTTGATTTGCCCGAGCTAGCAACCGATGGAAGACAATTTGATAGACTTCTAAGAAACGGGGAAATAGTTCAAGCGGGAAATCTTTCATTTAAAGTCATTTTGACTCCGGGACACACCCCAGCCTGTTCTAGTTTTCTTTTTGAAGGAGCGATTTTTACAGGGGACGCCCTGTTTATGCCTGATTCTGGTGTCGGCCGATGTGATTTTCCAAAAGGAAATGCGGGTCAACTCTACGACTCGATTACTCAACACTTGTACACACTTCCTGATGAAACAAAAGTGTTTACAGGTCATGACTATCAACCCGGAGGTCGAGCTCTTCAGTTTGAATCCACTATTGGGAAAGAAAAGGCAGGAAATATTCATTTAAATGCCAAAACTTCCAAAGCTGATTTCGTTAAATTCCGAACAGATCGAGACAAGACGCTCGCAGCTCCCAAACTGCTTCTTCCTTCGGTTCAGTTCAATATTGAGGCAGGCCACTACCCAAGGCCCCACAGGAATGGAAAAAGCTACCTTTCCATACCGATTTCGGAGAAGTCTTAGGAGGATTGATGCGCACCCACTACAAGATTCTTATTCTAGGGGCTGGAACTGGGGGAATCTCGGTTGCCGCAAGACTTGCTAAGAAAGTTCGTCCCACAGACATTGCCATCGTGGATCCCTCCGAACACCACTACTACCAGCCGCTTTGGACGCTTTCGGGCGCAGGGGTAGTTCCAAAAAAAGAATCTGAAAAAGAGACAAAAGAATTTATCCCAATGGGAATGGATTGGATTCGAGAGAGCGTGGTTCGATTAAATCCAAGAAGCAATGAAGTCGAAACCTCGTCGGGTAGAAAACTGCACTATGACTTTCTTGTGGTGGCTTTAGGACTCAGACTTGCTTGGGAAAAAATTCCTGGAGCTAAAGACGCGCTGGGTACAAACGGCGTCTGTACCATCTACGAATATGATCAGGTAGACAAAACACACGCAATGCTTGCCTCCTTCAAAGGGGGAACGGCGATTTTTACGATGCCTCCAGTCCCGATTAAATGTGCTGGAGCCCCCCAGAAGATCATGTATCTTGCCGATGAAATCTTTAGGAAGACTGGAGTGCGAGATCGCTCAAAAGTGGTTTTTGCTACAGCAGGAAAAGCTATTTTTGGGATTCCCGTTTTTGCTGAAGCTCTGACCAAAGTAGTACAGAGAAAAAACATTGAGCTCCTATTGCAACATCAACTCGTCTCGATTGATGCGCCCAAACGAAAAGCTGTGTTTCGAGTGACGGATATCCAAGGCGAGAGTTCTGAACAAGAATTAACCTACGACCTAATTCACGTGGTGCCACCGATGACTGCCCCCGAAGTCGTTTCTGAAAGTGAGCTGGCTGAGAAAGAAGGCGATCAAAAAGGTTGGCTCTCAGTAGACAAATTTACGCTTCAACACAAAGCTTTTCCCAATGTATTTGGTATTGGGGATATCACGGGAGTTCCCAACTCAAAGACTGGGGCAGCCATACGAAAACAAGCTCCTGTTGTTGTCTCTAATCTCCTAGCTGTGATGAGCGGTTCAAAACCAACAGCTCAATACGACGGCTATTCCTCCTGTCCTTTGGTAACAGGAGTCGGCAAAGTTATTTTGGCTGAGTTTGGATATGATGGGAAACTTCTTCCCTCTTTTCCATTGAATCCCGCTAAGGAACGCCGAAGCATGTGGATTCTAAAACGCTATCTTCTTCCCAAAATGTACTGGCATGGAATGTTACGAGGAATCGCATGAACATTGAAAACATTTCTGACACAGCCTTTTTGGTGGCTGCTTACCGAGCAATCGAATCAGATAGAAAAGACGCTCTTTTTCATGATCCTTTTGCCAAGGAATTGGTGGGCGAAAAAGGTTTAAGAATCGTGGATAGTCTTCCCGATGGTAAAAGTTCTTCTTGGTTTTTAGTAGCTCGCACTTGCATTTTGGATGAATGGATTTTGAAAATCATCACAGATGAACAAATTGATACCGTCCTCAATCTGGCTGCGGGACTCGATACCCGGGCCTATCGGCTGAACCTTCCCCCACAACTTCGATGGTATGACATCGATTTACCTGAAATCTCTTCTCACAAAGAAGAAGTACTTAAAAACCACTCTCCTCGCTGTGAATACCACGTGATCAAAATGGACTTGTCCAATCAAGCCGAGCGAGCACTGGTCTTTTCGGAAGTTGCGCGAGACTCCAAAAAGACTCTCATCGTAAGCGAAGGATTCCTCATGTATTTGAATCCCATTCAAGCAAAGGAACTCGCCCAGGAACTGGCTCAGCATTCGCCGTTTCGATTTT
>JBJSXY010000307.1:0-2052 GCA_046086625.1 Pseudomonadota bacterium
GGCTTTTTGGTGAGGAAACAGAAGTTTTAGAAGGCATTAAATCAAGAGGTGGGTTTGGGGCATGGGTGCCTTCTGCACGGGTAAAGCACTTTGTTCCGGATTCTCGTGTTACGAGAAGCTACTTGCGACGCTACTTCTTTGGAATGGGAAGAAGCCAAGTGAGGATGGGAAAAGTGCCCATAGCAAAAACTGTTTTGGGTGCCCCTCGCCCTTTGATTCGGCAACTCACTGTCCAGATAGGAAAATATTTTGCCGCAAGAATTCGAGGGGGAACTTCCTGGGTAGAACCCTATACTCGAGCCTGTGAAATTTTTGGAGTGCTGGTTGAATCGAGAGCTAAGCGCCCCAGCTGAATCCAAGATTCCGGAACAACTTTTAGTTCGTTCAATCTGTCTCCGGTAAACCATGGTTTTGGGGCGATGATCGTTTTTTCTCTGCTTGGAATCAACCAAGCGCCCCACCAAGCAAACGTGCTATTAGAAATAATCGCATGATCGCAAAGAGACATGAGACGAATTTTATCAAAGAAATTGTGGTGCTCTGTTGCTTTGACAAAATGGCAAGGAAGGTCTGTCCGCAGCTCTTTTTCAACGGCGTTGATATCATCAGAGAAGACGAAAGCGGTTAGGTTTGGATGCCGATCTTTTAGAGTCTGCAATGCCCGTTCGTAATAATCCAAGCCGAGAACTCCGAATTTGTCTTGGTAAAGAGTCACGTAATCTCCTCTTCTAACATGCAGAAAAACAGAGGGCGAAGAAGATAAAATGAGGTCCGCCCAACGAGATACGGTTGTGTCAGGGGGGAACCTAAAAGTGAAATGCTGCCGAACCGTTTCGTGGACGGGCAAAAAGAATGTTTCCGATTGAAAGTACCCATCTAGATAAGTCTCGTCCTTTAATTGGAAAAAAGCAGAATAGTAGTCTACGACAGGAGCCACGTGATGAGTTGCAGTTTTTAAGAAATCTAACTTTTCTTCTCGGGATGAAAACTGTTCGAGGATATTAAAGCAATTTAGTCCATAGCGATTGTGGTCAGCCATTCCGTCATGTGATTTGAACCAAGACACATCTAATTTTTGTACCGTTCGGTGTTTATGAGCAAGCGCAAGACCAGCGGCATATTGAAACATTTGGTTTCCAAGTCCGCAGTGAAGTTTTGTAATGATCATGAGCGCGCTTCTCGCAACCAACATTCGGGCGCAGGGTTTAGGGCCTTAAATTGAGCGTCTCCATGCCAGGGGTTTGGAGCAATGATGGTTTTTTCTTTTTTTGGAATCAACCAAGCGCCCCACCAAGCAAACGTGCTATTTGAAATGATCGCATGATCACAAAGAGACATGAGTCGAATTTTATCGAAGAAATTGTGGTGCTCTGTTGCTCTGACAAAATGGTGTGGCAGATCCAATCGAAACTCTTTTTCTACTGAGTCCACATCATCAGAAAAAATAAAAAGGGTAAAAGTTCCCAAGCGACTTTTTAAAGTTTCTATAGCTCGGCGATAGTAATTCATAGGAAGGGCGCCATAAATGGCATTTTGGCCCAAATAGTCTCCTCTTCTGAAATGCACAAAAACGGGAGACTTTGAATTGCTTATTCTCTCGGACCAAGAAAGAACCGATTCGGTTGCTGGAAAGCGAAAAGTAAAATGCATTCGGAGCGTGTCTTGAATCGGCTCAAAAAATGACGGGTGCTGAAAATATCCTTCCAGATAACAATCTTCGGGAAGATTCCAAAACTCAGGATCGGAGCCCCAGCCCTTTTGAAAGTAAGCCGTTCCCGAGCGCTGAAAAGCCTTCTGCAAATTTTCCATTTTTAGAAGGCGAAGAATCCTTAGGGCGTAGCGCTCTTTTTGAGTCAGATTAGGGTCAAAGAAAGAGGCGACCTCACTACGAGTTGCAAACTGCTCCAAAACATTAAAGCAGTGTAATCCATAGCGATCGTGAAGTTGCGTGGACGGATCATCTTTGTACCAACTAATGTCTAGTTTTTGAACTGTGCGGTGTTTGTGAGCGAGCGCAAGACCAGCAGCATATTGAAACATTTGGTTTCCAAG
>JBJSXY010000308.1:0-3357 GCA_046086625.1 Pseudomonadota bacterium
CAACGGCACAGACGCCTCCGATACTTCGAGCTCGCTCAAAGCTTTTCCGATTAAGCTCAGATAAGGGCACATGTTTACTCAACAGAGTTCCATCAAGATCTGAGACGAAAAGCATTTTTGGAATGTAACTCAGCCGCCCAGGATGGGATATAATAAAAAAATGAAGTGCCTCTTTATTGTTTTGGGTTTTTTTAGCGTGCTTAATTCAGCTCACTCATTAGAAGATAAGAGTGTGCGTTGGGGGTATAAAGTCATTTATGATTCCGCCCTTAAACCTCAAGAAATAAAGACGCTCCGAAAAATATTAAAGGCAAAAGAAGTCATGGTGCTTTATCCGACAGAAGACAACTGGAAACTGCCCACAGGCTTTCTTGGGGTTTCAACCCATTTGGGAGAAAATGAAATTAAAGCGCTCAATCCCGCTATAATAAAAGTGGAATCTGCGGAGAAAACCCGAGTTCTTAAATTAAAGTTACGGTCTGGTTTGGAGGCTCCATTATCCAAATACAAAATCCAACTGCTTACTCGAGAACAAGAGGGCGGCTCGCTTAAGATCACGGTGAAAACCAACCTGACAAAAGACCAAGTGAAAGGGCTTTCTGATTTAGCGGGTTTGATTGAATCTATTGAAGAATAAGTCTTAAATGGTGCACCCGGGAGGATTCGAACCACCGACCCTCAGATTCGTAGTCTGATGCTCTATCCAACTGAGCTACGGGTGCGCATCGATTAAGAGGGGCTACAATAGACTAAATGGGCCTAAAATCAAGAAGGGGCCTTTTCAATAATAAATTCCAGTGGAAAAGCTTCCCCAGAGGGTAAAGTATATTGCTCATCTAGGAAGTGAATAACGAGGTTTCTAGATTCCCAACGATAGCGTCGAAGATTGCCATCTTCTAAGGTTTCCAGGGTATAAATAGCGTGGTTTTCCCCCTGGTTATCTAAATAAACCCGCGTGCTCTCTAAAGGAAACGACCGAAAGCCAGGATCGCAAACTCCGCCCGTTTTATGGCAATAAGGAAATACGAAAAGGCCTTCACCGCCCTCAATAAGGACTGAACCAAACTTATTATCTTCTTTTGGAACTTGGCCTCCCGCTACCAGGATCTGGTATTCGGATTGAAAAGTCTTAAAAAACTCGCTGGTGGGTATTTCTACTGCATCTGCAGAAATGGGACTAAGGGAGAAAATCAGACCTAAAATAATAAGAAATAAACGTTTCATCATGATTAACGATACCCCCAATTTGAAGAAAAACGTAAGGGTTAAAATCAGGGATTTAACAAAAGTTTCAAGGGGTTTAAAGTGAGCCGCGATGGATTCGAACCATCGACCCCATCCTTAAAAGGGATGTGCTCTACCAACTGAGCTAGCGGCCCCTATAGACAATAAGCGTTAGTATTTAGCCTGGAGTCACGGGTTTAGGCAACCAAAAAACTAAGAAAACTTAATTCGGGCAAACTTTCTTTTTCCACATTGAAGGATGTAGGGTTTGCCTTTTTCAACGGATAATTTCTCTTCCTTGACGACACTTTCATTCATTCGAACAGCGCCTTGTGCTAGCAGCCGTTTGCCTTCGCTTGTACTTGAAGCAAATTGAATATCGGCAAGTAATTTAGGAATCCAAATCGCCCCGTCTCCAGCGGGTTGGGTCAACTCTGGCATATCCTCTGGCACTTCTTTTTTTGCAAAAACTTTCTCAAAGTTCACTTCTGCTTGATCTGCTAACGCTGCCGAGTGAAAACGGGCAACAATTTCTTTTGCAAAGCTCGACTTAACAGCTTTGGGATGGCGTTTTCCTGATTTAAGATCTGAAAAAATCGTTTCAATTTCTTGGGTGTCCAGTGAGCTTAAAAGGTCGAAATATTTTCTCATCATCGAATCAGGTAAACTCAAAAGCTTTCCATAAATTTGATCGGGAGATTCGTTGACTCCCACATAATTATTTAGGGATTTACTCATTTTCTGAACGCCATCTAAGCCTTCCAAAATCGGCATAGTGATACAGACTTGGGGTTCTAATTGATGGTCTTGCATCAGCTCTCTTCCCATCAATAAATTAAACTTCTGATCCGTACCTCCCAATTCCACATCAGCTTTCAGTGCGACGGAATCGTAAGCTTGAAGAAGCGGATAAATAAACTCATGGAGGGCAATGCTTTGGCCAGCTTTATAACGGCGATTAAAATCCTCTCGTTCCAGCATTCTCGCTACATTGGCATGAGAAGCTAAACGAACAAAATCGTAAGCTGAAAATTTTTCAAGCCACTCACTATTGAAACGAATCACAGTTTTTTGGGGGTCTAAAATTTTAAAAACCTGAGCTTTGTAGGTTTCCGTGTTTTTCAACACTTCTTCTCGAGTAAGCTGAGGACGAGTTTTTGATTTTCCCGAAGGATCTCCAACTAAACCGGTAAAATCGCCAATGAGGAAAACGACGGTATGACCCAATTTCTGGAATTGAGCCATTTTCTGAATGAGAACGGTGTGTCCTAAGTGAATATCGGGAGCTGTCGGATCAAAACCTGCTTTCACGGTGAGCGGTTTTCCTGTTTTGACAGATCTTTCTAATTTAGTACGGAGATCTTTTTCAGGAAGAATTTCCTCAGTTCCTCGTTTCAACTCTCTTAGTTGCTCCTCGGCTGAAATCACTCGAGATCTCCTTCTTCCTCAACGTCTAATCCACTCACTACATAGCGATGTCTTTCAATTTGGGTGGCCTTGTGTTGGTCATCAATCGTAATAACAACAAACGAAACACCTGGGCTCTCTTTGGATTGCTGGACCATCACTCTTCTTTTGGTCATAAACCTTCGTATCACTTCTTCGGGTTTCATCCCAATGACTGAAGCAAAAGCCCCCGTCATTCCTACATCGGTGATGTAAGCCGTGCCGCCAGGTAAAATTTGTTCATCAGCCGTTTGGACATGCGAATGGCTTCCCACAACAGCAGAAACACGTCCATTCAAGTGCCAGCCCATTGCATATTTCTCACTTGTGGCATCTGCATGCATATCTACCAAAATAGATACGGAATTTCGTTGTTGAGCCAAAATGCGATCGGCTTCAATAAAGGGGCATTCGATATCGTCCATAAACACGCGGCCCATTAAGTTGATAACTAAAAGCGAATGTCCATTTTTCTCTAAAAGTAAGTGGCCTCTTCCAGGGCATCGCTCTCGGGGAGGTTCGGGAAAGTTCGCAGGCCGCAGGATCCGGTCTGTAGTTTCAAACAAAGATAAAACTTCTTTATTATCCCAAATGTGGTTGCCCGAAGTAAGTACATCGAAACCTAAGTCACACATTTCATTGAAAGAGCGTTTATTAATTCCTTTTCCACCAGCGAGGTTTTCAGCA
>JBJSXY010000309.1:0-4265 GCA_046086625.1 Pseudomonadota bacterium
CTTTGTTGGAGCTAAACCAGATTGCCGAAGATTTAACTTTGTCGATGGGCGCAAAGCCAGCTTTCAAGGGTTATTTGGGCTTTGCTCATTCTCTTTGCACTTCTGTAAATGAGCACGTAGTCCATGGCGTACCTTCTCGGAGAAAATTAGTTGAAGGAGATGTTATCGGGCTAGACTTTGGTTTGGTATTCGAAGGTTTTTACGGTGACAGTGCTGTCACTTTGGGAATCGGGCGCATCTCTGACAAAGCAAAAAAATTAATGCAAATCACAAAAGATTCGCTCTATGCAGCTATTGATGCTGCTCGAGAAGGAAACACTTTAAAAGATATTGCACGAGCCATTGAAGACACAATTCGTCCTCACAAATATGGGATCGTAAAAGAGTTTGTCGGTCATGGAATTGGAACAAAACTTCACGAAGATCCTCAAGTGGCAAATTACGAAGCTGGTGCTTCCAATTTAAAATTACGGTCGGGAATGACCATTGCTATTGAACCCATGATCAATGAAGGCACACATCGAATAAAAGTTCTTGAAGACAAATGGACCGTAGCAACGGAAGACGGCGGACTTTCTGCTCATTACGAACATACAATTGCAATTACTAAGGGCGAGCCAGAAATTTTAACAGCCTGGACAAATATTTTAAGTAACACGGAAAAAAATTTAGACTCTGAAATCTTAAAGAGAGGTGCCTATGGCCAAAGAGGATCTAATCCAAGTTGAGGGGACCGTAATAGAACCCCTTCCAAATGCCATGTTCAATGTTCAGTTAGCAACTGGACAGAAAGTATTGGCTCACATTTCTGGGAAAATGCGAATGAATTACATTCGAATTTTACCCGGAGATAAAGTGACAGTTGAGCTTTCCCCCTATGATTTAACGCGAGGAAGAATAACTTATCGAGCTAAATAAGATCGGGTTGAAGTAAAGTTCAATTGATTCAATAGGATAGGGGTTGTCATCTCAATGAGATCAAAGACTAAATCAATAGATTTGACAACTTAATGAGTATTAGCCTAAATAGGGGCTTCATTTAAAGAGGGTACCGTGAAAGTTAGGTCATCGGTTAAGAAAATTTGTAATAAATGTCGCGTATTTAGGCGAGGCGGAGTGGTTCGCGTTTCTTGCGTTGATCCCCGTCATAAACAGAGGCAAGGATAATGGCTCGTATTGCGGGTGTTGATTTACCCAGAAATAAAAGAATTGAAGTGGGATTAACTTACATCTATGGAGTTGGAAGAAGCTTATCGAATTCCATTCTGCGTGCTGTGAATATTGATCCCAACACAAAAACAGATGCGTTGGCAGACGAAGACGTCAATCGCATTAAAGAACATATTGAAAAAAATTTTCCAGTCGAAGGGGAATTAAGAAGAGTTGTTTCTTCCAATATCAAGAGACTTTTGGAATTGCAGACTTATCGGGGCTTAAGACATCGAAAAAATCTCCCGGTACGAGGCCAAAGAACCCATACAAATTCTCGCACCAGAAAAGGGCCTCGAAAAACAGTCGCTGTGAGAAAACAATTAAAAGTGAGTAAGTAACCTTTTTATTCTAGGAGTAGTAGGCAGTGACAAATCAGGCGGCGCCAGTGGATGGCGATAAAAAAGAAGTAGCAGCGAAAGAACCCAAAAAGAAAAAAAGTTCTCGCAAAGATATTCCTGTGGGAAATGCTTTCATTCAATGTTCCTTCAATAATACTATTGTAACCATCACTGACCCAACCGGGAATGTTCTGTGCTGGTCCTCAGCTGGAAGAAAAGGATTTAAGGGAGCACGAAAAAGCACTCCTTTCGCCGCTCAAATTGCAGCGGAAGATGCTGCAAAACAAGCTTTGGATCACGGAGTAAGATCGTTATCTGTTTACGTTAACGGTCCTGGGGCTGGTCGTGAAACAGCTCTCAGAGGTCTTCAGGTGGCTGGAATTCGAATCACTTATATTCGAGACACTACCCCGATACCTCACAATGGGTGCCGGCCTCCAAAGAAAAGAAGAGTTTAACATTATTTAGGAGTTCAAATTGGCTAGGTGTACTACTTCAGTTTGTAAATTATGTCGTCGCGAGAACATGAAACTGTTTCTCAAAGGCGATCGTTGTTTTGGCGATAAATGCGCATTTGAAAGACGTGCTTATCCACCAGGACAACACGGTCAGCGTCGCACGAAATTATCTGATTTCGGTCTTCAGCTGCGCGAAAAACAGAAAGTGAAACATATTTACGGAGTTCTGGAACGCCAATTTCGAATGTACTTTGACAAAGCAAACCGAACCAAAGGTGCAACCGGACACAATTTGTTACAACGGCTCGAGCGTCGTTTGGATAACGTGGTTTATCGGTTAGGTTTTGGTGACAGCAGAAAAGAAGCAAGACAACTAGTGCTTCATTCACACTTCCTAGTTAACGGCAAAGTAGTGAATGTTCCCAACACTGTTTTAAAAGCTAATGATGTTGTAAGCGTTCGTCCAAAGAGCCAACAGGCAACTCCCATCTTAAGGGCTTTGGAAAATGTTAAGAAGCGTGAAGTGCCAGATTGGTTGGAACTTAACGCGGCCGAATTCAAGGGTCGCGTGAAGTATCTTCCTGAGCGTGGGCAGGTCACTCTTCCCATTGAAGAAAATTTAGTTGTCGAATTGTATTCAAGATAATTTTTGAAGGAGTAGTGTTATGGAACTCAATTTAGCCCCAAAAAATTGGCGCGGTCTAATCAAACCTCGAGGATTGGAAGTAGAGCGCGATACTCTATCCGAAACTTATGGACGTTTCTTCGCTAAACCACTGGAAAGAGGTTTCGGAGTCACTATCGGAAACAGTCTTCGTAGAATTTTATTGTCTTCTCTTCAGGGAGTAGCAATTACTACTGTTCGAATCGATGGAGTAATGCATGAGTTCTCTTCTCTTCCCGATGTGCAGGAAGATGTTACAGATATCATTCTAAACTTGAAAGAAGTTCGATTTAAAATGTATGCGGATGGTCCTAAAACCGTAGTCATCGACAAAAAAGGCCCCGGACCTGTCACCGCTGCTGATATTCAAGTGGACGACTCAGTGGAAGTTTTAAATCCCACACAACACATTGCCACTTTGGGTAAAGAAGGTCGTTTCAAAGCTGAATTGCGATTGGAATTTGGCAAAGGATATGTGTCTGCTGAGAGTGTTCGCAGAGAAGATCTTGCAGCAGGAGTTATTCCTCTGGATTCTTTCTTTTCGCCAGTTAGAAAAGTTAATTATACCGTTTCCCATGCTCGTGTCGGTCAACGAACAGACTACGACAATTTAGAAATGGAAGTTCAAACGGATGGTTCAGTCCGCCCAGAAGATGCAGTTGCTTTTGCATCCAAAATTCTAAAAGACCAACTTTCTATTTTCATCAATTTTGATGAATCGCTTGAGCCCGAAGTAACAGAGCCTGTGATTGAGAAAGAAAAAAACAACGAAAATCTTTATCGCACGGTTGATGAATTGGAACTCTCAGTACGATCTGCTAACTGCTTACAGAATGCAGGAATTAAGTACATCGGTGAGCTGGTTCAAAAAACAGAAGCAGAAATGCTTAAGACTAAAAACTTCGGAAGAAAATCTCTCAACGAGATCAAAGAAATTCTAATTGAAATGGGATTGGGTTTTGGAGTGAAAGTTGAAGGATTTGATCCAGAAACATTTTTTGCTAACAAGAAGAAAAAGGACGGAGCTGAGAATCTTAACTAAGAGTTAAGCTCGCTTTGAGATTGGTATGAGACACGCTAAAGCTGGAGATAAGTTAGGAGTATTACCAACCCACCGAGTGGCGTTGCTGAGAAATCTAACTCTTGCACTCATTGAACACGGTAAAATTAAAACCACCACGCGCAGAGCAAAAGCTATGCGATGGTATGCAGAACACGTGGTCACTTTGGCAAAAAGAGGTGATTTGGCCTCCCGTCGTCAAATTGTTAAGCTGTTAGGTAGCACAGAAACTGGAAAACCTGGTCATAATCGTATTCGCTTGGCGATGGATAAAGTTTACTCTGATTTAGCTCCCCGATTTAAAGACCGTCAGGGCGGATACACACAAATTTTCCGATTGGCTGAGCCTCGTGTCGGAGATTGTGCTCCTATGTGCTTTATTCAGTACCTTCCAGGTCCTGAAGAAGCTAAGGGAAAGACTTCCGAGAAAGCTAAAAAGCCTGCAAAAGCATCAAAAAAGGAAGCATCCCCGGTTCAACTCGAATGTTCTGAACTTTCTGCGGGAATACGTAGCCAAGTATAAAAAAAAGAAG
>JBJSXY010000310.1:0-3530 GCA_046086625.1 Pseudomonadota bacterium
CTTCAAACTGTACACGAAACACGGTTAACCTGGTTCTAGAAAAACTTCAAATCAGGCCTTTTTTTCATTTGGTCCTTTCAAAAGATGATGTCAGTAGATCGAAGCCAGATCCTGAGATCTATTTAAAGTGCTTAGACCAACTAGGTTTAATGGGAGATGAGGTTTTAATTTTGGAAGATTCCCGGCCTGGCATTTTGGCAGCTCAAAAAACCACAGCCAATGTTGCGGTTGTTAACAATCCCCGCGACGTTACCCTTCCCTATTTAAACACTCAAATATCTAAATTCCGAGATCAAGCTTGTTTAGACCCTCGTACCGTAGAAATCGTCATTCCAATGGCGGGACTGGGTTCTCGATTTTCAGAGGTGGGCTACGTCGACCCTAAACCACTGATTGAAGTTCACGGGAAACCCATGATCCAATGGGTCATCGATAATTTAAGTTGTATCAACTACCGAACTCGTTTCAATTTTATTGTGAATAAGACTCATCTTGAAACTTTTGATTTGGATAAACGGCTTTCTGAACTTGCTCCAGGATGCCAAGTTATTCCAGTTCCGAACAAGACAGAGGGAGCGGCCTGTACAGTACTCCTCGCGATGGATCGAATCGCTTTAGATCGACCCCTAATTATTGCTAATTCTGACCAATACGTAGACTTCTCTTTTGATGATTTTCTCAGCTCAAGTCTGGGGTCTGATCAAGATGGGATGATTATGACTTTTCCAGCAAATGAAACCAAATGGAGCTACGCAAAAGTGGATCAAAAAGGATGGGTCATTGAAGTTGCAGAAAAAAAACCGATTAGCTCACATGCAACCGTAGGAATCTACTACTTTAAAACAGCCGAGCTTTTTCAAAGAGCTAGTTTCTCTATGATTCGTTCAAACATTAGAACAAATAACGAGTTCTATGTTTGTCCGGTCTATAATGAATTAATCCAAGCAGGGGGCAAAGTCGGCATTTTTCCAATTCCCCAAGACGCCATGCATGGATTAGGAACGCCAGAGGACCTCAAACTTTTTTATCCATTCACAAAATCCGCCAGAGCCTTGGCGGTCTGAGCTTTTGTTTTGCACTTTGAAACTCGTCCCTCTTTAGTAAATATCCAAAGCGGGTGACTTTTCTTTCGAATTTGGGGAAGAAAATTGATGCAGACGGCATCTAATTTCTTTTGATCCAATAATTTTTGAGCAAATCGGGAAAGAGTCTGCCCGGTCATGGGCTTCCATTCCAATTTAAACCCGATTCTTTTGATAGACGGATAACGGTCAGTCACTTGATCAAGAATTTTAGGAGTCGAAATCAACTCTAAACTCCAACGTTTTTTACTAGAACTCACTTTCCCAGCTAGCTGCTTAGATGGTTTGAAGTCCAACACAGCTGCTGAAAAAATAGCGAAGTCTGGTTTAACAGATCGGCAAAGCTTTAAAGTCTCCTTGGCCATCTCATCCGTAGTTTCAACTTCGATGAGACGTTTCAGGGGAAGATCTGAGAAGGGTTGCTGAGTAGGTCCTATCACAGCATAAACTTCGAAACCCTTTTTGATCAGTGCCTGAGAGAGACGAAAGCCCAATTCGCCCGTTGAGTAGTTACTGATAAATCTAACTCTATCAAGATAAGCCCGAGTCGGTCCCGCTGTAAGTAAGACTCGAATCGGGTGTTTTTTTTTCTTTTTTTTCACTCAAACTTCTTTCTTTTCTGTCAAAAAGTTGACTCGAGAGCACCTAAAACAAAAACAAGAGCATCGCGTCATCTATTTCTTTTTCGATTCTGAGAAATAACAAAAAGCATTTTAAAAACAAACTCTTTTGAATTTTTCCTCGGGATTTAGCGCGGCGCAATACAAAAACTAGACGCAACACGTTGATTTTTTTCACTAAACTTATCTAGTGGGGCGTCGAAGAAGTTTGTGGCAGACGGAAAATTTTTAGAGAATAACTCTCTAGCTGGCTGCTCACTCTGCAAGGAAATTAGCAGAGCGCTCTTAAAGAAATAAAAGAGCGATTCACAAGGAAGGAGGTGCTAATTAGGTAAAGGGGGTTACTCCCATGGGTTTACGAATCAACACCAACGAGTTGAGCCTTTCGGCCCAACGTAATTTGGAACAAACCGACCGGCGCATGCACTCCGTTGTAGAACGCCTCTCTAGCGGAAGCCGAATCACTAAGGCTTCTGATGATCCAGCCGGACTATCTATTTCTGACGCTTTAAATGCACAAGTAAGAAGCTTAGGCCAAGCTATTAGAAATGCCCAAGATGGTATTTCTCTGGTCCAGGTTTATGAAGGCGGCACCAACGAAATCAACAATATGTTGGTCCGCATGAGAGAACTGGCTATGCAGTCGGCTACCGATACAGTGGGCGATAAAGAGCGAGTCATGATCGATAACGAAGTTCAACAGCTAAAAATGGAAATCGATCGCGTTGCAAAGAGCACTAAATATGCTAGCCGAGACCTTCTATCTGGCGAAAAAGTGAAATTAGATTTTCAGGTTGGGATCAACAATGAAGATGAGGTCGACCGCATCACTTTCGACCCGGGCAATACCAATCTTACTTCTTCTGGAATTGATGTAGATGGACTTTCCGTTGCAGATAAAGACGGGGCTCAAAGTGCTCTTGCAACAGTCGATGAAGCGCTCGTGAAAGTGAATGATATTCGATCGCGCATTGGATCCATTCAAGGCCGATTGAATTCAACTCAAGTAGCACAGAGTATCTTTCAAGAAAATTTATCCGCTGCGAGATCAAGAATTAAAGATGCGGATATCGCGCAAGAAAGTGCTAATTTGGCAAGAGAGTCGATTTTGCGACAAGCTGGAGTTTCTGTTTTAGCTCAAGCGAACCAGACCCCTTATTTGGCACTGAGTTTATTGAAGTAGTGGCCTTTTTAGAGGGGCGGGTCATAACATTTACTTGAACCGTGCTATAATAGATTTTTATTCCCTCTCGGCTCTTTATGACATTTGAACAAACTCCGCTACTGACTCAATCGGGTGTTTATCTTCTCACAAGACCCAAGAAAGTTTCAGTATCATTAGAAGACTTTCTTGTGATTACGCTTCACTCACCTTCCAGTGCTTCCACTGCTTTAATTCTGCAAACTACAGTGGAACACAGAACTGACTTTATAAATCAACTAGAAACGGTTTATCAAAAGTATGCATCGCTAACCGATGTTGATTCAAATTTGATTCAAAGCAAGATTTTTGGGGCACGAGATAAGTTTTCTACTCTTCTAACTACGTTGAGAAGCTGGCTTAAAAAAAATCACATTCCAGTCATTGCTAGTGATTTGGGACGTTCCTTGCCAGGAAAGCTCGTTTTAGACAGCTCCACTGGACGAGTTGGCGTTCAGTATGAGAAAGACAATTGGGACAGGCTAGGATCTCTCTTATCCACTGGGACAGCACGCGATCGTAGCAAAACGAACAACCTAGCTCATCAGGTTTTAGTTTTATCAAAAAACTCAGTTACAAAAACTCTGGCTCAGCAATCTATTGAAGAAGAACCTCACTGGTCGGCTT
>JBJSXY010000311.1:0-2366 GCA_046086625.1 Pseudomonadota bacterium
GGAGAGCTTTTAAAAATTTCAAGATTGAAGCCACCCTCGCCTCTGCTCATACTTTGGACCAGGGTCACGAGAAAGGGAGTGATATCTGAAAACGGCCGCACCGAATGAGCCTCTGCCAGAACTTCTGAGAAACCTTGGGTGAGAGTCCTATTTTCGTCATCAAATAAAATAGAATAGCTATTTTTTCCGCTATCTTGTTCTTTCACGAGACTTTCTAAACGAGAAAGCGCTGACGTTAAGCCCAAGCTGACAAGATCACTTTTAACTGAATCTGAAACTTCCTTTTTAGAATCGTCTTTTACAAGACTGAAGCGAAACTCCTTGAGAGGGAGAGGCGCATTCCAAAAACCATTTTCAATTTTATCTGCAGGGATCTCCTTGATTTTAGCAGAACTTTGACGGGCCACCTCTTCGAGAAATCGAGTAAGAAACAAAGCATTCAACTGCAAAGGGAGTCGATAAGAACCACTATCTGCTTGAGGTTCAAGCCGCCTAGGATCTGAGATTTTTTGAATTCCCGAAAAGAGAATGGAATAAAGACGAATAAATTCAGGTGTAGGAGATGAATGGGGCTCGGCTCGAGGCAGGGCCAGCCAGAAGTCGCGATTGAGTGAGCTTCCATCTTCTGGCTTCATCAGAACTTCTTTTACTAAAGTTGAAAGGGAGTGAACAAAAATAGGGTCCCACTTCATCGATAAAGCGTGAATGATGTCTGGATTTGTTCGAAGCCCCTCTTGAAGAACCATCACGAGTTTTTCGGCAGGCCGATTAAGAAGATGGGCAAGTGTCAAAGCTTGGTTTAATGAGCTCACTTTTTCAGACAACCCAACGGCTAACGAACTAAATCCTGCTTCTCCTGACTGATTTAACCATTCGCAGCTCGAATCTGAGAGGGGAGTTATCCAATCCGCATCGAAGGCCAACTGAAGAAGTTCTGAAAGGACCGGTTGAGTTTTTTCATTTTTTAAAAGTTGAAAGAGTTCCTCGAATACTTTTTTAGTTTCCACTTTGGGTTTTTCAGGAACGACGGGACTTTTCTTTACTTGAACATGAAGAGGCTCAAGAACTGAATGAACAAAGACCGGGTCCAAAACTGGAATGAGTTTAGGAAGAAGATTCCAGAGTTCTTCATCTTTAATGAGAACCGGCAAGAGTGTTTCCAGTGTCTGGAAGTTTTTTTCTAAAAGAGAGAAGCCTTTTTCTTGCACGCGACTTTTTATCAGCCGAATGAGCCCTTTCTCGGAAAGAGCATCTTGATAAACATGTTCATTTAAAAACTTTCCCCAAGAAGACAGCTCAGCATCAGAAAGCTGCCCTATCCACTGAGCCAAGTGATTAAATTCGCCTTTTGAATTAAGAATCTTAAATAGATCTCGAAGATCTTTACCGGTCAGTTCCCGCCCTAAAATAATCTGGTCGACTGGGGCGCTGGCAGGGCCTGGAAGCTTAGGCATTTGGATTGGTTTTCCGCAGCCAATGAGGCCCCCAAAAAGGAAAAAGACCCCCACCCCAAATTTAAATTTCAACCGAAACACGCGCGCAATGTACCCATTTTGCCGCGACGAGTCAATAGCTGCGGGGAAAAGCTTAAGTATTTGTATATACTAGTTTTTTAGGCCGAGCTTTTTTAGTATCTGAACGGCTTGGGTTGAGCCCGCTAAAATGGCTGCCCGTTTCTGGGAAAAATCCAGCGGACCCGCTTTGAGCTCGATTTGAAAAACTCCATCGGCTTCGGCCAACTCTTCACGAATATTTTTTCTCAACGAAGCTAAAAAGATATTTGACCCGGTGGGTGTTTTAGATCTCTCCAAATAGTCCTTATACATGTTCACTGCAAAAACGGGATAAGCCCCGCGTTTTTTTGCTTCGGATACTCCCAAACTTTGAAGATCAAAGCTTTTAGGAGAGGAGAGTTTTTCCTCTGGAAATTTGCGATAAAGACCGGGAAGAGGCATAGTTTTTAATAACGGGTCCGTCCATTCACCCGAATCAAAAACGCCTTGTTTTTCTTTCTCTGTATTTCCGACCACCAGCACCAGGGGAATATGAGAATCACGCAGATCTTTTTTCTTTAAAAAACTTTCGATTAGCTTAGAGAGATTTCCTTTAGTAGCCTTTTCAAAATCCTCTGATTGCAATCTCATGGCAAACCACTCTAAATCATGAACGGATTTAAAAAATCCATAGCCCAATGAAAAAAGAGCCGGCCATCCCGTAGCAATGATCAAATCGATTTTCACTCCCTCAGCTTTCAGCCTTTTTAAAAGCCCTACGGTCGCAAAGCTTGCAACTCCTGCACCTTCCAAAACTAAATTAATTCCCGTTTTTTTTGCGTAAGAATTTTCTGTGGAATTGGCTGTAGCTCC
>JBJSXY010000312.1:0-2444 GCA_046086625.1 Pseudomonadota bacterium
AGAATCGGGTAGTGGGCTGGGAAGCGGAATCATAATCGTTAAGGTTTCACCCTCCTCTTGCGAATGAGGAGTCTCTAGGAAACAACCTCCCTCGGAGATGTTTTTGAGGGTCGGATAAAGCGTCTTTGTTTTAATTTGAACAATAGCGGGACCGTGGGTTTCATACCTTTTTTTGGTCCGCCACCACTGAAGCTTGGGATCAAAGTAGAGCCGTTTAATTCGAGGATTGATGAAATAAGTTAAGCTAATAATATAGATCAGAAATTGCAGCCCTTGAAGCTCTCGAACTCCCCACAAAAAGACGAAGCCAAACACCGTATACCATGCAATTCGATTAACTCTTAAGAGCCCTATGCAAAGAACCAGAGGTAGAATACCACTGAGGAACCAGTCGGTAACGCTAACTGGTTCCCCTTGAAAATTCCTATAAAAAAGACCAACGGGTGAAAGAAGAAATACAGAGGCAGCAAAAATTAGAAGGATTGGGCGCTTCTGCATGCACCCATTATATCTCCAAGTTCCTAATTAAGCAGCTTTTTGAGTTTTATCTTTTTTCTGATGAGAAGACGGTGATGGATTGAATCGATAGCCCTCGCCATAGATAGATTCAATGTGATCTTTGTAAGAGCCCAATTTCTTTCGAATGCTACGAATATGCGAGTCCACTACTCGGTCCGTCACAAAAGTATCCACGCCCCAAACGCTGTTTAAAATTTGCTCTCTCGACAGAACGCGATCTGGTTGACGCACAAAGAATGACAATAATTTGAACTCAAGAGCCGAGAACAGGGTTTGTTTTTCTTCGATAAAAACTCGATGACGAACAAAGTCGATTCGAAGTCCAGGGACTTCAAAAATAGAAATGTTTTCTTTGTTTGTCTGGCTTTGTCTCAATCTAACTTTGACTCGAGCTTTGAGTTCACCCGCCTCAAATGGCTTGGCTAAAAAATCTTCGGCTCCAAGATCAAAGCCCATGACTTTACTATGGGTATCCACTCGGGAAGATAAGAAAATAATCGGAATATGGGCCGTTTCTTTATTGTGTTTCAGAAGATGACAAACTTCAAAACCATCCATCTCTCCGAGTGAAATATCCAAAATGATCAAATCAGGCTTGAATTCCTGGGCTAGTTCCACCCCGTGGCGGCCACTATCAGCACAAACCACTTTATATTCACCACTAAGAGTGGTTTGAATTAAAAATTGAAAATCTTTGCTATCTTCAACTACAAGAATTTTTTCCATAGCGCCCCTTACCCCTTAAGTTTCTAATAAATGTGTCGGAAATTTGGCTTTTTCACTTAAGTTCTTTCTTTTTGACTCGCTGCAACCCTGGAAATATTCATAGACAGGAATTTGCCCTCTTTACTAGAATAGAGCCCGGGGGAGAATTAAATGTCGAATGTTATTCCTTTTCCTGGAAGAACGGTTTCACCTTGGTTTTATATTGCAAATGAAATGGTTCAGGAAGAGCTACTGACATTTCCTAAAGGCCATCCCGTTTGTTCTATTTTCTCGGAAGAAGATTTTTTGAGAAGATTCGCCCAATTGAAACCTGCTTTTGTTTTAATTAGAGACAATCTTACTTGGACTGATCCCCTAGCTCTAATTACCCGACTTAACGAACTCTCAAACTCCCCTATTTTGCTTTTACTTAAGAAACGTAAATCAAAAAATCAGGAAAACTTCATCCGACAAGCTTTTCAAGCTGGTGTTTTTGATATCCTTCATCTTCCTTTACAGGAAATAGAAGTGGAAGAGACTGTTAATTTAATTCTAAGAGTATCGAAGAAAGTTACTAGCGGTTAAATTTTTTGCATTCGCTCTCAAATTCCTCTTGAGTGAAAATACCTTTTTGCACTAAGAGACTCACCACAGCACTGATATGCTGTTTGTCTTCATCTGAAATAGCTTCTTTATCTGTTTTTGAGTCGATAGCTCCTGCCCGGCTTTTAGATGTTTTTTCACCATAAAACGTAACCTCCACGGGAAAGATCTCAAGTCCTCTCCTAAAATACTTCAAATACAAGTCCTGAAGATCGTCCAAAGGAAGAAAAGCAGGTTGAACTTTTAAGTGCGTTAAAAACTCAATTTTTCGAATTGAGGGAAGATCAAGTGGATCTGTCATCCCCAAAAGAACAACTTTTTGTCCCGACTCTTCAATTAGAGTCAGCGGAAAAACTTGAAGTTCTTTGGCTTTATCTTCGCTGATCAGGTTTTTTACCTTCCCAAGTCCTGGAATCGTCTTTACAGGAAAATACCGAATCGAAAGTCGATCCTCAAAAAGTTGAGCCAATTTTGAAACTGAGCAATAGCCTTTAAACATTAGAGCCGTTGAAAAATTGACCCCAGTTTCAAAACAGAGTCTATCCAAGTCAGCCGCTTGAGCTTCCGTTATAAACTTTTCCGAAATTAATAATTCCCTCAAAGTAGGCATCTTCGAA
>JBJSXY010000313.1:0-3086 GCA_046086625.1 Pseudomonadota bacterium
AACATTAATGACTATACACAAATCATTGTTCAAAATCCTAATGCAGGTGCAGCAGCTTCAGCAGACTTTGTTGTAAATAATGACAATACAACAGGTGCTGGTGTTTATGGTGACTTTGGTATTAATAGTAGTGCATATAGCGGCACAGGTTCATTTACATTAGCTAATGCAACATATCTATATTCTAACGGTGGTGACTTTGTATTAGGCACAAATACAAATAATATCGTTAGATTTGTGATCAATAATAGTGCAACAGATATTGGCACAATCACATCAACAGGCTTAAATGCTATAGCATTAGGTGCAACTGGTGTTAATACAGTAAACCTTAATGCACAAACAATACAATCTGGAACAGGTGCTACCGGTGCTACTGGTTCTATTACTGCTTCTGGAACAATATCATCTAATAGAGAAATAGTAACTACAACACTTAGTGCTGGTACAATTAATGTGGGCACCGGTGCAACAGGTGCTACAGGTGTTATAGCTGCATCAAATACTATAACTGCTCCCAACTTCACTACAACTGGTGGTGCGACCGGTGCGACAGGAACATTTAACGATGCACTTGGTGAGATGCGAACAATCCCACAAAATACTCAAGGCGCATCAGGTGTAGTATATACATTAGTAGCTTCTGATGCTGGTAAACATATTCAAGTGACAGGCACTACGACAGTTAACATGCCGATCAGTGTGTTCTCACCTGGTCAAGCTACGACTATAGTTAATAATACTGCTGCATCTATATCTATCACTGGTGCTACAGGTGTGACGATGTATCTTGCAGGTACAGCAACTACTGGTACAAGAACATTAGCACAACGCGGGCTTGCTACAGCACTATATGTCGTAGGTGGTGGTACACCAACAGTAGTTATATCAGGCGGTGGTCTAACATAATGACTATACAAATGATGATGATGGGAGGAGGTTTTGCCCCACAAACTACAGTGATCACTACTTCTGGTGCTGCAAGCATAACTGCACCGACAGGTTCGACTTCAGTCACCGTAGAAGCTATCGGCGGTGGTGGTAACGGATTTGGTAACAATACGACTGGTAACAGAGCTGGTGGTGGTGGTGGTCAATATGCTATTTCAAATGCTAAGATTACTGTCACAGGTGGTACTACTATTGTTTATTATCAAGTGGGTGGTATAGCTACTGATAGTTGGGCAAACGTAGGTACAAATGCAGCTCCAAGTGCAGCTACTGCTGGATGTTTAGCAAAAGCAGGTACGAGCGCATCATCGGGTGTTGCTGGTGTAGGTAACCAAGCAGGTTCGATAGGTGCTACCACGAGAACTGGTGGTACAGGCACTACAGGTAACAACTCTCTTGGTGGCGGTGGTGCTGGTGCATCAACTGCAGGTTCTGGACAAACTGCTGGTACAGACTCAACCGGTTTAAGTGCCGTATTGATGGGTGGTGGTACAGGTGGTGCTTACAATAATGCAACGACATCTCCAGGTACAGCACCTGGCGGCGGTGGCGGTGGTGCAGCTACTACTGGTACTAACTATGCTGGTGCTATCGGTCGCGTACGTATAACATTTTACTAAAGAATAAGACATGACACTACTCAGTGATTTACTAAGAAGCGGAGCGACTGGAGCCACAGGTTTCCAAGGTGCGTCCGGTGCTACAGGATTTCAAGGAGCTAGTGGTGCAACTGGAACTGAGGGAGCTAGTGGTGTTCAAGGCGCAAGTGGTTCAACAGGTTTAACAGGTGCTACTGGTGTACAAGGTGCATCTGGTTCTACTGGTCCTCAGGGTATTCAAGGTGCAAGCGGTGCGACCGGCATCCAAGGTGCATCTGGTTCTACTGGTCCTCAGGGCATCCAAGGAGCTTCAGGCTCTACAGGTGCTCAAGGTGTGCAAGGTGCAAGTGGTTCAACTGGTGTTCAGGGTGCATCTGGTTCTACTGGTCCTCAGGGCATCCAAGGAGCAAGCGGTTCTACAGGTGCTCAAGGTGTGCAAGGTGCAAGTGGTTCAACTGGTGTTCAGGGTGCAACAGGATTGGGTGCGACAGGATTAACAGGTGCGACAGGATTAACAGGTGCATCTGGAAGTGGTGGTGGATCAGTTACTGTCACTAATGATAGTAGTACAAACGCTACGTATTATCCTATGATGTCTAACGTAACATCTGGTACATTAGCTGCAGCGTTGATAGATACTATTGACCTCACATACAACCCATCTACAGGCACATTAAGTGCCATGATATTCAACTCATTATCTGATGAAAATAAAAAGACAAACATACAAGTCATAGTCAATGCTCTTGAGATAATAGAGAACATACACGGCGTGACGTTTGATTGGAAAGATAATGGGAATCCAAGTGCTGGGTTGATAGCACAAGAAGTTCAAAAATATATGCCTCAACTAATAAACACGACCGAAGATAGTGTGTCTCTTAACTACAACGGGATAATAGGTGTATTAGTAGAAGCAGTCAAAGAGTTATCACATCAAGTCAAACAACTTAAAAATAAAGAATAATGGCATTTGTTGAACAAGGCGTAACGATAACCAACTACTTCGCCAAGACTACTGATTGGAGTAGTTATGTCGACTTGCCTGGTGCTATTGCATTTGGTAATAATAGTAATGGTCAATTAGGTGCTGCTGACGTAACACATAGATCATCACCTACTACTGTTAAAAGTGGTTCAAGTTGGACAGATGTTGCAGGACAGAGATTAGGTGCTGGTATATGGTTCATCAATCAAGACAATAAACTATTTCATACAGGTAGCTTAGCTCCCTTTGTAGTCGGTCAGAATTCTAGTGCATTTAATAGTATACAAACATCCAAATTATGGACACAGGTATCCCGCGGATACAGACATACATCAGCACTACGAACTGATGGTACACTATGGTCATGGGGATTGAATACCTTTGGTGAACTTGGACTTAATGATCTAACTAATAGATCCAGTCCAGTACAAGTAGGTAAAAGTCTATGGACACAGGTAGCAGGTGGGGATAAATATACACTAGCTATACGAACTGATGGTACACTATGGTCATGGGGTTCAAATTTTTATGGTCAACTGGGACTTAGT
>JBJSXY010000314.1:0-4143 GCA_046086625.1 Pseudomonadota bacterium
GTAAGCTTGGAGAGCCTGTCCAAAACCGGCAATCTGCGTTCTGGCGATATCTTGTTTTCCCTTATTGAACATTCCAATCAGTTTCACACCGGCGTAGCTACCTAACATCACCACTAATGCAAGCACGATCATGATTTCTACTAGGGTAAAACCCTTTTCTCGTTTTCTATTTTTCTTGTTTTGGTTTTTCATAGGTCTCCTTAGATAAAGTTCTTGTTTAGCCCGGCCCCCCTGCAAGGTTGTTGAGCTCGAGAAGCGGCATGAAAATGGAGAGAGCAACTAGCCCAATGATTCCCCCCATCAGGGCAATCATAAGGGGCTCTAAAAGTCTTGTCATGGCTTTGATGGCATTATCCACTTGGCTATCATAGGCATCCGAAACAACGTTGAGCATTTCTTCGAGTTCCCCCGTTTTTTCACCCACCGCAATCATGTGAGTAAGCATGGGCGGGAATTCACCGCTCGCTCGAAGGGGACCTGCAATGGAATGTCCTTCGCTGATGCTAGCTCGGGATTGCTCAAGGGCTTTCTTAATTACGGTGTTGTCGACCACTTCTTTTACGACATCGATTGCATCAAGGAGCTGAACGCCACTGCCCAACATGGTGCTTAGCGTTCTTGAGAAACGAGAAACTGCCACCATTCTTTTCAACTTTCCATATCCAGGAAGTTTTAAAGAAAGTTCATCCCACCAAGCTCTCCCAGCTTCCGTGCTGGTGTACCACTTAAAAAATGAGAAGCCCCCAAAAATAGCCATCACTACAAAAAGCCAATGGGCTGCCATGAAATCGCTGATCTTAAGCATAATTACAGTAAGCGTGGGCAGAGCCATATTGGAACCTGCAAACACTTCCGTAATTTTGGGAACTGCAAAAGCAAAAAGGAAAATGGTGATCGCAGTGCCAGCGACCATCATAAACATGGGGTAGGCCAGAGCTCCCAGAATCTTGTTTCGCATTTCCATTTGATTTTCGGAGAAAGTAGCAAGTCTTACCAAAACCAGATCTAATTTACCGCTCGCTTCGCCCACTCGAATCATGGAAACAAAAATAGGAGTAAACACTTTGGGAAACATGGCGCAGGCATCCGCTAAGCTTTTTCCTTCATTCACGCTGGTTTTCACTTGCGACATAATCGATTTAAGCTTCGGATCATCGGTTTGATCAACAACCGCTGCTAAGGCTTCATCGAGTGGGATTCGTGCTTTCACCATAGTAGCAAGCTGACGAATCATGAGCGTAAGATTCTTAAGCTTTACAGTGGTATTGGCCCCTAGGCTGCCCCCACGAGTGCTACCGCCGGAGCGAGCATCTAAGCCTCGTTCTTTGAGATCAGTTGTGTAGACCCCTCGACTTTTAAGTTTTGCGCGAGCAGCTTTTGCTGAGTCAGCATCGACAGTCCCCTTCATCTGCTTACCGTCGGGGCCCACTCCTTTGTATTCAAAAATTGGCATAGATTCTTATTCTTGTGTTACCGCTACAAGTTCAATAGGGGTTGTGACTTTATCGAGCACCTTTTGGATTCCCGCATTTCGAAGCGTAATCATTCCCTTTGCTACGGCTTCTTTCTTAACAATGCTTGAATCTGCTTTGTTCATAATGAGTCCTCGAATTTCATCATCAATCATCATGAGCTCGTGAACAACCATTCGGCCCTTGTAGCCTGTACCAGTGCAATCTACGCAGCCTCGAGTGCGAAGAATTTTTCTTCCTCCGAAAACATCTTGATCCAGTCCCAAATTATCAAGTTCCGCCGGTTGGGGCAGATATTCTTCACGACAATTAGGGCAGGCTTTTCTCATCAGACGCTGTGCTAGCACTGCCATAAGCGATGAAGCCACTAAGAAGGGTTCAACTCCCATATCGATTAATCGAGTAATAGCTCCTGGAGCATCGTTGGTGTGAATCGTTGCAAAAACCAAGTGACCCGTGAGAGATGCCTGAATAGCGATTTCAGCGGTTTCTTTGTCTCGGATTTCTCCCACCATGATTACGTCTGGATCTTGACGAAGAATAGCTCTTAGGCCCGAAGCGAAGGTAAGACCAATTTTTGGATTGGCTTGAATTTGTGCCACTCCCTTCAAATCGTATTCGATGGGGTCTTCCACAGTAATAATATTTCGTTCAATGGAATTAATACGAGTGATACACGAATAGAGTGAAGTTGTTTTTCCACTCCCCGTAGGTCCAGTGACAAGAATAATCCCATGCTTTTTGTGAATGAGTTGATTGATGTGCTTAATAGTTTCTTCGTCAAACCCAAGCACTGCCAGATCAAGCCGGACGCTGCTCTTATCCAAAATACGAAGGACGAGTCTTTCTCCATGTGCCGTGGGAATTACAGACAAACGAAGGTCGACGTCTTTCCCAGCGATTTTGATTTTAATGCGGCCGTCTTGGGGTAGGCGTTTTTCAGCAATGTCCAATTCCCCCATGAGTTTAATGCGAGAAGCAATTCCCGCGTGAAGCCCCTTAGGAGGACGAGCGACATCATAGAGAACTCCGTCAATTCTAAGACGCACAACCATGTCTTTTTCATAAGGTTCAATGTGAATATCGGAGGCCTTGTCTTTGATGGCTCGAAAAAGAAGATTGTTTACGAAGCGAATAACCGGCGCGTCGTTTTCTGATGCTTCTAAAAGATCAACAGGTTCTTCGAGATCGTATTGAAACTCTTCGGATTCCTCTTCGCTAATTTCCGACATGATATTTTGCCGAACCCGCTCGTAAACTCGATTGATGCCATCGAGAATGACTCGGCTTTCACAAAGCACAGGTCGAACTTCTTTTTGGAAAAGTACTCTTAAATCATCGATTTGTTGAAAGTTGAACGGATCTGAAATGGCGATGGTGACCGCTTGATCATCTAGGGCAATCGGAAGCACTTCCATTTGGCGCGCGTAAGAAATGGGAATTTCTTGCACCCAATCTGGATTGATAGCGTTGACTTCAATTTCTTTCAAGTAGGGAATCCCCACTTGGAGACTCAGAGCAATTGTGATCTCATGTGCTTGAAGAAACTTCTTTTGAATGAGGATTTCCCCAAGCTTCCCCCCCTTTTCCTTTTGGATGGCGAGCGCTTCTCGAAGTTGATCTTCAGTCAAAGAAGTTTGAGTGAGAAGAATTTCCCCTATCTTAGCTTCTTGTCTGAGTTTCTGTGCAGTTGTTAATGCCTTTTGCATTTCTATTTACCTAATTCAAGAATTGGGTTTTGACTCCACTGTGGGCAAAGGAGGAGGAACAACTTCATTTGGCTTTTCCTCGTCTTCGGACTCCTCGTTGTTTCGATACCGCTCAAAGGGTTCAACGGCCCCCGACCCGGCCTGCTCATTCACCCTTTTTTCTATATCAGATACTGGCCCAGACAGATCGTCTTTTCCGCCCATATTCTCTTCAATGAATTCACGTCTCTTTTCAAGGCTATCTTGTATCATATTCGCAGCTGCCACGCTTGTTCCGATCACTTTGGGTCTTAACAAAATAATTAGGTTTGTCTTAGTGGTTTTAAAGGTCTTGCTCTTAAAGAGCCATCCAAGAATGGGAATGTCGCCAATGAGGGGCACCTTAGAAACAGTTTCATCTACTTTGTCGGACATCAATCCCCCCATCATGAGGTAGTCCCCATCTTTTACGACAACCGAAGTATTAGTTACCCGAGACGTTAAAGCTCGTTGAGTACTTTGCAGCAGGGTTGGCACATCTTCGAGTTGTCTAAAGCTATCGATTTTTTGCTCGAGCTCGAGACGAATGGTGCGAGAAGCTGCATTCACATGGGGAGTTAGTTTGATATTAATCCCTGTTTTTAATCGCTCCACATTTACTGTTGGTATACCGCCGACACCGCCAGCGGCCGATACGACGGTTGAGGCAACCACTGGCGTATCATCCAAAACTTGAAGTTCAGCTTTTTCGTTGTCGAGTGCAATAATTTGAGGAGTAGAGAGAACTGTTGCATTTCCTTCTCGAGCCAAAAGATTAATGACTCCATTTATGTTCCCTAGTCCATTGATGGTTGTACCACCCAGTGATCCGGAAACGAGATTTCCGGCAGTAAAGGGAATGGTCGCTCCGTCGGGGATACCTCCAGTGAAGTAATCTTTCAAAGTAGCGGAATCGCCAATAAATCCTCCTGCGAATGCTTTTC
>JBJSXY010000315.1:0-2065 GCA_046086625.1 Pseudomonadota bacterium
TCTTTTAAAGAATGAACAGCTAAATCGATTTTATTTTCAAGAAGGGCTTTTTCGATTCGTTTCGTAAATAGCCCTGGACCGTCGCTTTCAATTTCATAAAGAGGCTTTGTTGTTTGAGTGTCTCCTTCGCTTTCTATGAGAACCAAATCGGTTGAGCAGCCTTTTTTTTCAAGAAGCTTTTGAATCAACTCTGATTGCTTAAGAGCAAGCTCACTTTTTCGGGTGCCTAAACGATACTTCATACAACGATTGAATCTGGTCCAATATCAGCCACTCTGCGAAGAATGTTTCGTAAGTGCTCGCGAGACAAATGGAGATTTTTCTTTACGATGCCTTCAGCTAATTTTTTTAAACTCGCATGGAAATCTTGGGGAAAATCTTTTTCAATAAAATAATAAGCGCGTAAGAGTTCTTCCTCAAAAACTGATTCAATTTGATTAAAATCTCTCAAAACAGGCGTTTCTTTTTGCTGAAGAAGATGTTGTCTCAAGGCCTCTTCAATAATTTTCTCTGCTTGCTTCACCGACTCTGCTCGAAGCTCTCGATTTTTGTGGGCTTCAGCTTGCAAGTGCTCTAAACGAAACACTTCCAAATGTTTTTGTTCAACGGCCCCGACGTCAGCAGGTTGAGCAAAATCAAACACGGCTCGGGGTTTAGGATTTAATTTGTCGAAAAACTCCTGACTAAAAATAGGATCCAAACTCGAAGTCGCTGTAAAAAGATGAGAGAAAGAAGGGGGAGACTGCAAAAAGTCTTTTAAACTTTGCTTTTGAAGAACAATTCCTTCGGCAAACTGATCTAAAACTTCCAAATTTCGATTCACCCAGAGAATGGGTAGCTCTGGGTGGTGTTTTCTTAACCAATGAATCACAGAGATGCTAGTGGAACCTCTTCCGACCACGACAGCTTGAGTGAGCGGCACTCTTTCTTCCATTTCCTTCAAATGATCGAGCCCTAAACTTACGACTGAGATTGATTTTTCTCCAAGCGCCGTTTCGGTTCTTACTTTCTTGGCTGTCTCAAAAGCTAAATTAAAAGAACGCTCTAAAGCATTTTTAACTGGCAAGCCTGCTTCCTTAGTCAAAAATAAAGATTCTTTTAACTGGCCTAAAATTTGGGACTCTCCCACGACCAGAGATTCCAAAGAACCCGCCACTCGAAGCAAATGGCGGACGGCCGACTTTCCTTCCAAGTGGTAGCCTTTAAAAAAAACATCTTCGCTTAACTCGAGCTTTGCTAAAAGACTCATCCAAAGCGGGCGGCTATCACTGAAATAGTCGGGAATGGTGGTGTAAAACTCAACGCGATTACAAGTGGCGAGATAAACCAGATCCTGAAACCCCAAAGAAAGAAGTTCCTGAATCTTTTCATTTCGTTTTTCCGGTGAAAAGGCCAGGTGCTTACGAAGCTCTGCAGAACTTCGACGAAAATCAGTACCCCAAAGATGTAACTTCATGACTTTAAACTTATCAAAAATTTAAGCCAGTTTTGTCACACCTTTGTCACAAAATCTACTTCGAATCCTTCGATTTTCCGGAAGTAAGAGCCCGTTCTTTGGCGAGTTTCTGGTACCAGTTATTCCAAGCTAAATAGTCGGTGATGGGAAACTCTTTGCCCGATACTTTCCTTAAAATGTTGTGGGAAAAATCACGTTGATCGGGCTGATTGCCTTTGAGCATAGCTAAAAGAGGAGGAATGCTTGATTTAATAATATCTTCGCGAACTTGCTGTGATCCAGAGCTCATCATGAGAACGACAAAAACGGCCTTAGAGCGGTCTGAAGCCCGGGGAAACTCGAGAGCCTCTAAAAAGGGCTTCGAAGGTAACACGACAGCTTTATACCTTTCTGCAATGTCTCCAAGAACCCTGAGGGTATTATTTCGGACTAAGGGTTCGGGATCCTTGATAGCTGGTATTAAAAGAGAGGCGACTTGGTTGGCATCGTTTAGGTAAGCGAGCAAATAAGCAGCCGAAGCTCTATCATCCATTTGGGCACTTTGGTTCAAAATTTCAACCAGAACTTTCTCGTTCTTTTTCACCCCTTCTGAAAAAACTTTTTCGAAGG
>JBJSXY010000316.1:0-7330 GCA_046086625.1 Pseudomonadota bacterium
ATAAGCTTGAATTCCAGCAGGTAAAGCTTTAAGTTCGGGTCGATTTGCTTTTGAAAGTTGAATGTACTCTTCGAGACTTTTCTTTTGGTAAGAGGGAACGCTCAATGAATTTTCCGCTACTTTTGAAAATTCAGTTCCCGAAAGCCAACCGAGGGCTCGTTCGGCGGTTTTTTTTGCCGCATCTGTATAGAGCGTTTTTTGATCGAGATCATCAAGTGCTGTTTTGAGGCGGTACATATCGTGGGGTTTAACAGCTCCCTTTTGATCTTCGTCTTTTTGACTGTCTTCCGCACTTTCCACCGCTTCTTTTAAAAATCCTGAAAGATTTTCTAACAGTTTTTCAAACTCACAAGCCATCAGATAGCCGTAATAAATTTCCTTAGCTTGATAGAGAACTTCATTTCGTTTTGCCTGGGTGAGTTCCGTTTTTGCTGTAATTTGGCTAGTTGCAGCTTTTTCATAGCTACTCAGCATTCCAAAGGTATAGATAGGTTGTGCAAACTCGATAGAGCCTCGGAGAAAGGGGCCCCACTTATTTAGGTTGGTTTTAGAGTTTAAAGCATCTCCGGTTTCCTCAAAAATGGGAGCTCCCAAAATTCCGGCCGAAGCTTTGGGCCAGAAGGCCGCTTTGGCTCGATCCAACTGAGAACGAGCTATTTCAATTTCTTGAGCTGCTTCTTGCACCAGACCATGATTTTGGCTGTTTTGTAAAAGCTGCTCGAGAGTTAAAGCGGTAGTGCTCTGACCTTCAGTCTCCGCAGCTTGAAAGCGGTGTGTAGAGAAAGAAAGTAGCAAAAAACCGATAGAGATAAATAATTTCATGGGTCTATTCAATGGTTGCTCGCACTCGACTTTTAAATTGCCAAAAACGCCTCAGTCAAAGTTTTCGGCGCTCAGCTCGTATGTACTTAGGAGATTTACCTGACCACTTAAAACAGTACTCCCATAATTACTACCAAGAGCTCAATTCCTACAAAAAAATAACCTATAAAAACAGTATCTTAGATGATTCTCTGGGGTCTCAGATTATTTTGTGCGGAGATTACCACAGCTCACCTCAGGCACAAAGGACCGTTCTTCGAATCTTGAGAGGATTATTGCCTCGCGTCAAAAAGCAGAAAAAAAACCTCTACTTAGGTCTCGAAATTTTGCGGGCAGAAGACAATATTCGGGCGCAGCAATTGACTCGTTCGGAGATCTCCGAAGCCCGTTTTTTAGAGGTAACAGGATTTAGTCGGTTTGGGTTTAACTGGCAGAACTACGCTCCCTTGTTGGAACTAGCTAGAGAATGGCACTTGCCTCTGTTTGGTTTGAGTCCAAAGCGAATGGGAACTTTGCAAAGTCGAGATGCCTTTGCGGCCCGAATGATCGCCCATTGGGCCAGTCTAGATTCCAACTCAGTTTTATTTTGTTTGATGGGGGATTTACACTTAGCTCAAAAGCATCTTCCTCGCGAAATAAAATTAGAACTTAAATCGAGATCTCTCTCAAAAAGAGTTCTGACCATTCATCAGAACCATGACGATCTTTATTGGAAGTTAGTGCACCAAAAAAGAGACAATAAAACAGAGGTGGTTCAACTTAAGAAAGACGTTTTCTGTATTTTGAATACAGCTCCGTGGATTAAACTTCAGAGTCATTTAAATTCGATTGAACAAAGTTCCGAGAAAGAAGACTACTTCGATTGTTCAGATACTATTTTTCAGCTGATCGATGGAATTGCCTATTTCCTCGATCTGAAAAAAAACGAAATCGGAAATGGGGGCGATCTCGACATTCGAAGCTCTCTCGATTCTCGAACTTATTTTTCCTATTCAGAGCAGGTGTTTTATGTGGGATCTAGAAATCTAAATCATTTGGCCAAGGTGGCTTCCCAATATGTTCATTCAAAGTTGAGTGGATTTCAGGGAGTTTTTGAAAAACCCGAACGCGATTTCTATCCTATGATTTGGACAGAAGCCTTAGGATACTTTGGTTCGAAAATTATTAATCCCAAAAGAAAGTGTCAGGGTCTAAAAGATTTTAAATCTTCCTTAGAGCCAGATAAAAAATTAGCTTATCGGCTCGTTACGCCATCTGATTTGGAGATGTGCCATCAGGTAGCTCAGCATCTAGGGAAGCTTCTCGGTCAGGCTTTGTTTGATCTCATGTTACGAAATCAAGTTTCTTTAGCTTGTTTGAAAAATCTTTTTAGAACTGCTTTTGGACCCGAATCAAAAAAACTCTATTCTGATTGGTGCGAGAGAGTGGATTTTTACTCGCTCAGAAACTTCTCCTTTCGAGAGAAATTATAACTAGCAGACTCGGCGCGGCATTGGCTAAAAAGTGAATGTCATTCACTCTTTACTTTTCTTGACAGCCCCCGACCTCAGTGTAGGATTTGCCCCTTATGAATCTCGAAGAAAAGTTTCAAAAACTCCAGGAGTTTCATTCCCGCGCTGAATTAGCTGGTGGGCTTGAACGTATTCAACAGCAACACGAAAAAGGAAAAATGACAGCGCGAGAGCGCCTTCAATTTTTTCTCGACGAAGGAAGCTTCGTTGAACTGGATAAGTTTGTGACCCATCGGTGCTCTGATTTTGGAATGGAAGACAAGAAAATTTTGGGAGATGGCGTGGTCACTGGATACGGCACAGTATCAGGTCGTCATGTTTATGTATTTGCCCAAGACTTCACTGTCTTTGGAGGGTCTCTCTCCGGGACTCAAGCCCAGAAGATTTGTAAAGTTTTAGATCTCGCTATGAAGAACGGTCGCCCAGTGATTGGTCTTTGCGATTCTGGCGGAGCTCGAATTCAAGAAGGAGTTGAGTCTCTGGCGGGCTATGCTGAAATTTTTTACAGAAACACACTCGCTTCTGGAGTTGTTCCTCAGATTTCGGTCATTATGGGGCCTTGTGCGGGTGGCGCTGTGTATAGTCCAGGGCTCACTGATTTCATTTTCATGGTGAAGAAGTCGAGTTACATGTTTTTAACGGGTCCCGACGTTATAAAAACTGTGACTCATGAAGATGTAACGATGGAGGAACTTGGAGGAGCTGTTACTCACTCAACCAAGAGTGGTGTTTGTCACATGGCAAGTGATGACGAAAAAAGTTGCTTACTCCTTGTTCGTGAACTTTTAAATTTTTTACCTTCAAATAATATCGATGACGTTCCTCGAATTAAAACGAGTGATCCGATTCAACGAACAGAGCCTCGACTTCGAACTTTAATTCCGGAGAATTCAAAACAGGCTTACGATATGAAAGAAGTTATCGAAGCAGTTTTGGATGATAATTACTTTCTTGAAATTCAAAAGGATTTCGCTCCGAACTTACTCATCGGATTTGGCAGTTTGGGTGGGAAGAGCGTCGGAATAGTAGCAAACCAACCTGCGGTATTGGCAGGTTGTTTAGATGTGAATGCCTCCAACAAGGCCGCAAGATTTGTTCGATTCTGTGATGCATTTAATATTCCGCTGATTACGTTTGTGGATGTTCCAGGGTTTTTACCTGGAACTGAACAAGAGTATGGGGGAATCATTCGTCACGGCGCCAAATTGCTCTACGCTTATTCTGAAGCCACTGTTCCCAAGATTACGGTGATTACGAGAAAAGCCTATGGCGGAGCTTATTGTGTGATGGCTTCGAAACAGCTGCGAGCCGATATTAACTTTACATTTCCAACAGGTGAAATCGCTGTAATGGGACCTGAAGGAGCTGTAGCTATTGTTTTTCGAAATGAACTACAAAAAGCAAAAGATGGAGTTTCTGAAAAAAGTCGTTTGATACAGGAATATTCAGATACGTTTGCTACTCCCTATAAAGCTGCAGAGTTAGGTTTTGTTGATGAGATTATCTTCCCGGAGCAGACAAGATTTAAGTTGGCTCAAGCTCTGGAAATGTTGAAAAACAAACGGGATCGAATGCCTCCCAAGAAACACGGGAATATTCCGCTGTGAAACCAAAAAGAATCTTAGTTGCTAATAGAGGTGAAATAGCTTTGCGGGTCATGCGTGCCTGTCGTGAGATGGGTTACGTTCCTTTGACAGTGTATTCCAAAGCTGACAGAAGCTCTCTCCACGTGGCTAAATCTGATGGAGCGATTTGTGTCGGTGAAGGACCCTCAATTCACAGTTACTTAGATATCGATGCTGTTATCAAAGCTGCAAAAACCCTCAAAGCAGACGCTATCCATCCAGGCTATGGTTTTTTATCGGAAAAAGCTGATTTTGCGAAAGCCGTTGCCGACGCAGGCCTGATATTCGTGGGGCCTTCTGCTGAAGCCATTTCAACTATGGGTGACAAAGTAATGGCTCGAAAAACCATGGAGAAATTAGGCCATCTGCCCCTAGTTCCTGGAACTAAAGAAGGCTTAAGTGATGAAAATGAAGCTTTCAAAGCTGCAAAGCAAATTGGATTTCCGCTCATGATCAAAGCTATAGCGGGTGGCGGTGGTCGTGGAATGCGGGTAGTGAATTCAGAAGATGAGTTTTTAAACCTATTCCGACGAGCTTTCTCTGAGGCTCAGAAAGCGTTCGGCGATGGAAGAGTGTATTTAGAAAAATTTGTGACCTCTCCACACCATATTGAAGTTCAGATTATCGCCGATAGCCACGGAAATGCAGTTCATCTTTATGAGCGCGAATGCTCGGTTCAAAGGCGCCATCAAAAAATTATTGAGGAAAGCCCAAGCCCGTTCATAAGCGCAGACACTCGAAAAAAACTTTGTGAAGCCGCAGTGAAAGCCGTGAAAGACATTGGTTATGTTAATGCAGGAACGATTGAGATGTTGGTTGATGAAAACCAAAACTTTTATTTCATGGAAATGAACACTCGTCTTCAAGTGGAGCACCCAGTGACTGAATGGATCACAGGGAGAGACTTAGTTAAAGAACAGCTCAGAGTTGCTTTTGGGGAGAAACTTTCATTTAGACAAGAAGATCTTAAGCAAAATGGACACGCCATTGAGTTTCGAATTTGTGCTGAGGATCCCGAAAAGTTTTTACCTCAAGCTGGAAAAGTAACCGGAGTTAGCTTCCCAGGTGGAATTGGCATTCGAGTAGACTCACACCTATACCGTGGTTATGAAATCCCTGTTTTTTATGACTCGATGGTAGCAAAACTAACTGTTTGGGGGAGAGACCGAATGGAGGCTATTGCAAGAAGTCGAGCCGCTCTGATGGATACGGTTATGAACGGCGTAAAAACAAACATTCCTGTTCATTTGCAGATTTTAAACAATCAGAAGTTTATTGGTGGAAATTACACAACCAAATTGATTGGTGAGGATTTTAACTACGAGTCCAAAAAACCCAGTGCCGAGGATTTAAAGATGGCACTTATTTCAACCGCTGTGGCTGCTTACAACCGTGAGTACCGTGGGCCTGATAGACGAGCCCCTGCTGAAGCTTCTCTCTGGAAGCAAGTAGGTCGGAAGGAGGGTCTTCGATAATGTTGTTCTACATCAGTCATCAAGGGGAAGAGTACAAAGTTAGGGTTGAAATAAAGGGTGGTCAGTATTTTGTCTCGGTGGGGGGCGAAGCTGAAGCCCCAGTTGATATTTCATTTTATGGAAACGACTGCACCCTTTTGCATGAAAAAGGAGTGTTTCATGCCAATGTTGTCGGAGACAAAACTGATTATACGGTTTGGATTCCCGAAGGGAATTTATCTCTCACCGTTGAGAGCGAATACCGCCGAATAGTTGGGTTGTTGCGAGGACAAAATTTAGATATCGAAAATAATGTGTATTCGAAAATGCCGGGAAAAATCACAAAAATTGGGGCTAAAGAAGGCGATAAAATTGAAAAGGGTCAAGGCCTCTTGGTTATGGAAGCCATGAAAATGGAAAATGAGATCAAAGCTCAGGTTTCTGGACAAATAAAAAGAATTTGTGTGAAAGAAGGCCAAGCCGTTGAAACGGGTACGCTCCTTGCCGAAATTTCCCCCGAAGACTGAATTTTTTTATTGAGTACTAAATTCTGGAAAGTTCCATTTCGCTAATACGAATCCATCAGGAAGTTTAATTGCTTGGGAAAAGATAGCACAAGGTAATAGACGGATTGTGATGGGACTTTTGTGATGCAGATTCCACATGTGCTCCAGATTCTCCTGTGCTCCAATAACACGTTGAAAAGTTATTTCAGGCCATATTGGATTCGAACACGTCTCTATATAAATCCCCTTAACCGTATCCGGCACTTCCTTAATGAATCGATGGACTTCCTTTTGGGAATGATTCCATTCAAGCCATTGGATTCGATTAATCTGCCATGCTACAGGTAGAGCCGATAAAATGAACAGAGATAATGCCCATCTGTGCAGAGTCAGTTTTTCGATATGTTTGACATCCAAGCAATAAACAAAAATCCAAATGCTAAAAAAACCTGGCAGCAGAAACCAACCAGGAGAAAAAAACGAGTGACCTAAATGGGGGCCTACCAGAAGCACTACAAAAGGACTGAACAAAACAAGATTCTTAATTGAATTTCGGTTTAAAAAATCGACTCTGAGATGACTCGAAACAAGTGTCAAAAAGGGCATTAGCAAAATGGCGCTAAAGTAAATAATCGGTTTTGCCAGTGAGTCCCAGGAAAAATGAGGGCTATAACCTGGATTGAAAGGTAAAATCCCTAATCTGAAAACTAAAAAGAAGAACATCAGAGTAAACTGCACTAAATGAAATGGTTTTCTTTGGAGGTATTGTTTTTGAGAAATGGAAATAGCTAAAAGAAATATTGGAAGAAACACGCTTGACTCTTTTAGACCCAGAGCCAAGAAGTAAACAAAAAGGGAAGAAACAGACGAGAGAAGGGTGTTTCTAACAAACAAGTAACTCGACAACATCAGCAGGAATATTTGCGGAGCATTCATCATTCCTTCACCGACCCAAACAACACTTGCAAAATGGACACTGAGCGAGCAAAAAACGAGTGTCATGAAAATATCAGGTCGTTTTGGGTCTTGATTCAGAAGAAAAAGAGTCTTTCCACCGATTAGAGTTCCTATAACGATAAAGACCCAATGACTGAGCGTCCATAGAACTGAATTGAACGAAAAAAGTTGGTAGGCTGCCCAAATAATGCCTTTGAATAGAGGCCTAAAAAACCAGATCTCTTCGTGTTTCGGAGAAGTAAACCAAGTGGGTTTCCATAGAAAGCTCCAATCATGGGGTAAAATGCTGACTGCATTGCCTAGCATCAACCAATCATCATGTCTGAAATAAATATAAGGGCTCAGAGCTAGATAGAAGAGCGTCATGATGACAAGTGCAGCCAGAGAATTAGACTGAAACGATTTCATGGGGCTTTTCAAGTGTACCTTAACTGGAGCTTTTGGGAACCTGTGCT
>JBJSXY010000317.1:0-2404 GCA_046086625.1 Pseudomonadota bacterium
AGCCTGTAGCATCGAAGAACGGGGCGTAGATCCATGGAACTGGTCTGCTTTCCATCCGAACTTAAAAATTCAAAATTAACTTTTCCAACTACGGCGGGTGTTTTACCCACAAGGAATTCCTTGAAGGTTCGAGGCATTTCAATAGACTGAACGAAAGAACCACTTAGAGCCGGTGCAAACGTATACGAAAACTGCCCGGCCAATTTTTTGCCGGTTTTGGTATCCCCCTCATAATGGAGGATAACTCGGTACAACTCAGTTTGGCCTTGTAGCTTTCCCCAAACCCCCAAATGACCAGCTCGAAGTCCACGACAAATGTTAAAAACCGATTTCATGCAACTAACCTCAGGTTTAAATTGTTCAAACTTTTTACTGGCTTAGGAGAGGAAAGTCAAAATAGAAGGGAAAAAGCAAGCGGTTATAAATCGAGCCCAAAAAAGATCGAGTACCCGGAGCTGGTAAGCTTTGCTCCTGAGATAGTTAGATTAAGACTACTAAAGTCGACCCCTAAAGATAGAGAGGAAATAAACGAAGAGGCGACCTTCCATTGATAGGCTAATTTGAAATGGATTTCATTATTCCCAAAGCCCAATATTTGATCGGGCGTCGGAAAAAGCCCCAGCGCCAAAGAGGAGTTTAATACCTGTAACGGCCCAACGGGTAATTTGAGAGAAATCCCCAACCTGGGTCCAAACAAATTTCGATATCCAATTGATTCCGACGTCATCATGGTCTGATAACCAAAACCCGCATAAGGAGTCCACTCGGTACCAGATGGGTCTTTCAGAATATACCCAAGACTAGCCCCTGCTTTGACAAGATTGGGAGCTTTACTTGCCCCAGTTACAGAAAGAGGAACTAAATAGCCCTGCCCAACGGTAGTTAAGCTCAATTTATCGCTCAACGATTTCTGATAGGCTAAATTCAACATCCAGTTCAAGCTACTTAAATCGACAGCGGATTGTTTGAGAGATAAACTGCTGAGTCCTTGATTGATAGAAAGTCCCCCGGGAGCTTTATATTGAGGCTGTTGTATCAATTGATTTTCTCTCTCAAGCTGAGAAGCTAAATCGCGTTCCTTTTCACGTTTTTCCTCCTCAAATCGGGCGGCTTTTTGCTGCATCTCTAGTACACGCTCTTGCTCTTCCTTTTCTTTTTCAAGACGCTCTCGCTCTAAACGCGCTTGCTCTTTTCTCCGCTCATCGAGCCTCTCGCGTTCCATTCTTTCTTTTTCGCGTTTTTCCTCCTCACGCTTCTCTTCCTCGAGACGGGCCATTTTTTTCTGCATCTCCAACATGCGATCTTGCTCTTCTTTTTCTTTTTCAAGACGCTCTCGCTCTAAACGCGCTTGCTCTTTTCTCCGCTCATCGAGCCTCTCCTGCTCCCGTCTTTCCTTTTCAATCCTTTCCTCCTCAAGACGAGCCATTTTCTTCTGTAGCTCAAGCTTTCTTTCTTCTTCCTGCTTTGCTAAAACCCGAGCCATTTCTTCTTGAACTTTTCGAACTCGCTCTTGCTCTTCTTTTACTTTTTCAAGACGCTCTTGTTCCAAACGCGCCATTTCATCCTGCATTTTTTTCATCCGCTCTTCTTCTGCTCTTGCTCTTTCAAGTCGCTCCTGTTCAAGTCTTGCGAGTTCACGCTTTTCTTCTTCCAAACGTTCCCGCTCAATTCGCTCCCTTTCCAATCTCTCTTCTTCGAGTCTGATTCGCTCCTGTCGTTCGCGTTCGATTTTAGCAACGTAAATAGGATCCATTTTTTCGGTTGAATCCATCCAGCTAACTTCAATCCACTCCTCAGCTGGAAAAGAACCAGTAAATACTTTTTCTTTTGCAATTGGTTTCGTCTGATTTGTCTCAATGCGAACTCGAAGTGGAAGGGGCACTTCCTTTAAGAATTTTATTTTAAAAGGATAAATGGTCTCCGAAATCCCCGGGCGCTTGATCTTAAATTCGTAGCTATTTTGAGTGGGAAAAATATTTACACTCGTTTTAAACTGATTTTGTCTAATCGGAATTTGTCGGCCATCCAGGTATATTTCATAGTCTCGTTTAATCTTGCCGGCCAATTCAATTTCAACTTTCGTACTTTTTAAAAATCGTACGGTTTTGAGATTCTCAGATGAGAAAGAAACTTCTTCGGGATTGAACGGATTTTTAAAGTCAGCGCCAAAGGCAAGTGTTGCCACCAGAGACAAAAATAAAATGGAAATGATTCTTGTAAGCTTCAAAGTGCAATTAACCTTATAAAATAAACCACTCAATTTCAGTAAGGGTATCGGCGCTTTACGAAAGCGCGCACCGCACCATTTTTTATCCGTCTTAAGTGATTGAATTTATTTGGCTATTGAAGGCTCACGCTTGCCATTTTTGAAATTCCATTTCGCTGCATAGTGACACCATACAGA
>JBJSXY010000318.1:0-2211 GCA_046086625.1 Pseudomonadota bacterium
GTCTTCGAGTCCGAGACAAGGAGATGAGTCTGGCCAAATGGATAGAGCCGCTCTTTTCATCAAGGGAGTAGCTGAGCGATCTCCTAGTATCAATCGAGAGGTCGCTGGGGAAAAGCCTGCTGAATCGTTATCTGTGGGAAGTCAGCCAGTAATTTCTAAGCCGCCAACAAGTTCTGGAGCCATTCCAGATACGGGAACTTCCGGCGCAAGTAATTCTCCAGTTATGGTCTCGGTTCCCGTTATCATCAAGTGGGGAGTTCAAAAGCAATGACGTTTCGCTTGCTAAGCGTTTTAGTTTTTATTGGTCTGATTTCGAGTTGCTCACTTCGAAATGATTTTGAAACAACAAAGGTTGCTTTGAGAGTTGAGTCAGATGCTGTTTCGACCCCGTTGTTCGAACAGGTATCGAGTTACGATAAAGCTTGTCTGACAGTAGAAGGCAATGGAACCCTCCAAACAGCTTGGTATGATATCAGTAAAACAGCTGACTCAATGTCGGTTGAGATAAAAATTCCAAATCTTTTGGGAGGATTCAACTATACGTTTACGTTGATCGCTGTGAATCTCCAAGCTCCTTCTCTAAATCAAAAAATTACTGAACTTCGTTGTCCAAGAGCTGTTCCGAAGACAGAGGGATGGGCAAGGTTAGGAAAAGCTGAACGGTTTATTTCAACGAAGTCAGGTGGCGAGGAAATTGAAATGAGTTTAGCGTTTGAGCAGCAGGTTCCGAGCCCTGTCATCACCATTTCGACGCAGCCGACACCGGTGACTGCAATAAATGGAGCTGCCACTTTGAGTGTTACTGCAAGTCTTGAGAACGCCATTCCTGGAACTAACCTATCTTATCAGTGGCAGAAACAAGACGGGGGAGCGGAGCCATTTCAAAATGTGGGTACAGACAATCAAGTACTTTCGCTCACTGGACTAACAAGTGCAAATGACAACGACGATAAATATCGAGTTAGGGTGAGCGCCTCTGGAGCTACAAGCGTTATTTCGAATGAAGTTGTGTTGATTGTAAATCCTAATTCTGCAGTTGAATGCTCTGGTGATTGCTATTCAGACGCCGCTGCCATTTCCAATGGGGTAGCTATTGGACCCGATTCAACTGAGATGGTGTATGTTTTTGCTAATGGAACGAGCGGCTTTAAAGTTTGGAGAGAGAAAAACGGCGACCGCATTTTGAATGCAAGTGGAAAAATAGAAAATGGCTGGCAAAAAAAGCTCGATGCGGCGGGAACTGAGTTTTCAACTGATTTTGTAACTGCAAGTGACGTAGCGGGCCGAGCATGCCCCGAAAATGTCGTCTTGGATCCTACCAATATGTTTGCTGAAGATCAGTGTCTATATTACGACCCTGGAAATGCACCTCAAGCATTAAACAAAGACCAACGGGGAACGGTAGGAAATGACTACTTGGAAGGCTGGGGGCCCACGGCCTCTTACTTTGAAGGTAATATCAAGACCTGTGCTAACAAAGGGATGAGACTTCCTGCGCTCTATGAAACCAATCTTTCAAGTGCGCCAGCAAATTTACCTATTGAAGACAAGTTTGGTTCGGAACCTGATTGGGCAGGTGAGAAGGGGGTTCCTCCCTTTATGGGCGATACTTGGACTGCGTCTGCATCGCCAGAAAATGTTCAAAAGTATTTTACTTGGAAGTTGGGAAGCCCTAGTCCTGAGGCTTCCAAATTTTCTTTCAACGAAGTTAAGTATGTCCGTTGTGTGGTTCCCAATAGCTCCCCGATTACCAATTCCTTGACGCGCTGAGCTGGTATTTTCTGCGTCTCCTGCAGAAAGTTCCATAAACTTCCGAAAAGATAAGACGAACATCCGGCTCATGAAAACTAAGAAACATTTATTTTTTGCGCTCCAGTTGATAGCTCTATTGGGACTTTGCCTTTCTGCTTTTCCTTCCACACTTTCTTCTTCTTACTTTCATGTATTTACGCGTTTGGATGGACTTTTAAACAATCTTAAGTTTCACGTGCGGGGCCCCAAGAAAGCTTCAGGAGACGTGGTCGTAGTTGCAATTGATAGGCTTTCGATTGAAACTTTGGGACGGTGGCCATGGAAGAGAAATGTGATGGCAGTTTTGACCGAGTCGCTCTTCCAACTGGGAGCCAGAAATATCGGTTTTGATATTGGCTTTATTGAGAAACAAGCCGATGAATACGTTTTCGATCAAGAATTTGAAGAAACGTTAAAGAA
>JBJSXY010000319.1:0-2334 GCA_046086625.1 Pseudomonadota bacterium
GCTGATTTAACAAGATTCGTGATTTCTTGTTCAAGATCACTTTTCACGGGAATAAAGCCAAGCAATTCAAATGGAATCTTCTCAATCGTCGCAAGATCCATTTTCTGACCTTTAGAAAGAAGCTCTTCTGAACCATCTTCCGACAGAAGTTTTCCGGTTGTAGAAACCCCTTGGAGCACCTTGGCCACGCGATCAATCACAGAGCGCTTGATCGCATCGATTTCGATCTTTTCATCACGGCGAATCTTGGAAATCACTTCTTCCAAAATCTGCTTCGAACGTTCGTCGAGATCGGTTCCTTCGCGAGCAAACACCTGAGCATTAATGATAGTTCCATAAACTCCCGATGGAGCACGAAGAGAAGAGTCACGCACATCTCCGGCCTTTTCACCGAAGATTGCACGAAGAAGTTTTTCTTCAGGAGAAAGCTGGGTTTCACCTTTTGGAGTTACTTTACCCACCAGAATGTCTCCTGGCTTCACTTCAGCACCGATCCGAATGATTCCGCTCTCATCGATATCTTTCAGGGCTTCTTCACCGACGTTTGGAATATCACGGGTAATTTCTTCCTTGCCCAGTTTGGTATCCCGGGCAACACATTCAAATTCCTCAATATGAACTGAAGTGAAAACGTCATCCTTAATCACACGCTCAGAAATGAGAATGGAATCTTCAAAGTTGTATCCACCCCAAGGCATGAAAGCTACGACCACATTCTGTCCTAGAGCCAAATCTCCCATATCTGTGGAGGGGCCATCTGCTAAGACGTCGCCTTTTGCAACTTTTTCGCCCACATTCACAATCGGTTTTTGATTGATACAAGTGTTTTGATTTGAACGACGATATTTAACTAAATTGTAAATATCAACGCCGGACCCCGTTGTTGCTTCTTTGTCGTCAATGCGCACTACAATTCGGCTCGCATCGACAAAGTCGACGATACCGGAATGCTTTGCGGTGACCATCACACCCGAGTCACGAGCCACTAACCGTTCCATACCCGTGCCGACTAGAGGCGCCGAAGCCTTTAATAGCGGTACGGCCTGTCGTTGCATGTTCGCACCCATAAGAGCGCGGTTCGCGTCGTCGTTTTCCAAGAAGGGGACCAAGGATGCAGCGATCGATACAAGCTGATTGGGAGCTACATCCATTAGATCAACATCTTCTTTTCGAACTAGAACTACTTCACCTTGTTTTCTAGCAGAAACAAAGTCGGGTCCAATTTTACCTGAACTCAGAGGTACCTTTGCCGAAGCAATCGTGTGATTTTCTTCTTCCAATGCAGAGAAGAAAGTTACTTCTTCTGTAACTTTTCCGTCCGTTAATTGGCGGTAGGGAGTTTCAATAAAGCCATATTCATTGACTCGTCCGTAAGTAGATAGAGAAGAAATCAATCCAATGTTCGGACCTTCAGGGGTTTCAATCGGGCAAATACGGCCGTAGTGAGTTGCGTGAACGTCACGCACTTCAAAGCCTGCTCGCTCTCGCGTGAGACCGCCGGGTCCGAGAGCTGAAAGGCGTCGCTTGTGAGTAACTTCGGAAAGCGGATTGGTTTGATCCATGAACTGAGAAAGTTGTGAGCTTCCGAAAAACTCTTTCACTACTGCCGAAACGGGTTTTGCATTGATGAGGTAGTGAGGCATGAGAGTTTCAACATCTTGCAGACTCATGCGTTCGCGAATGGCGCGTTCCATTCTTACCAGACCCACTCGGAATTGATTTTCTAATAGTTCTCCAACGGCACGAACGCGACGATTTCCTAAATGGTCGATGTCGTCGATGGTTCCTTTTCCGTTTTTCAAATCAATCAAATACTTCACAGTGGCCATGATGTCTTCTTTGGTCAGTGTGGTGGTTTCTATTGGGGTTTTGAAGCCAAACTTGTGATTGATTTTTAATCGGCCTACGCGAGAAAGATCATACTTGACGGCATCGAAAAACAGTCCATCAAAGAGCGTTCGGGCAGTTTCCAAGGTTGGGGGATCTCCCGGACGCAGTCTTCGGTAAATTTCAATAATTGCCTCATCGCGTGAAGACACTTTGTCCTGAATTAAAGTGTCTCGGAAATAAGTTCCGACGTTCACGCGATCCGAATAGATAACTTTAAACTCGGTAATTTTTTTCGAAAGAAGAAGATCGATTTTTTCTTCCGAGACTTCTTCGTTGCACTCAAGTAAAACCTCTCCCGTTTCCAGGTCAATTACGTCTTGAGAGCAGATTTTACCGACCAAGTTCTCGCGAGTAATGGGGAAGCGTTTAATTTTTTGGTCTTCAATTTTTTTAAGAACCGACGCAGTGAATTTTTTATTCTTTTCTACGACAATTTTGCCGTTC
>JBJSXY010000320.1:0-5689 GCA_046086625.1 Pseudomonadota bacterium
AGAGCCTTTTGAAGCTTTTAAACATCAGTTTATGTATGTTCGAGATGGCAGGCTCGCCAATATGGATTTTCCGGGAAACCTAGCTGTTTGGGCGCTGGATCACCTTTTAGGGCTTCAAGGGGGCCTGTTCTCTTTGGCGACTGCCCTTTCGGCGTTAGGAATTGCTCTCTTTCTTAATTTTCGCCTTTCGATGGGGTGGGCCCTGTTGGGTGTTCTCCTCTTTTGGATCTCACCCATGGCATCTTCCTTATCTTTTTCTACTCACCAGCACCAATTATCTCGAGCTGCTTTTTCTCTTTTTCTGGTTGGCACCTGGTTTGCCTATGAAAACCAGAAAGCTCGGTGGTGGCTTTTTTCTGGATTTTTCGCAAGTCTCATGGCTCTATTTCGACCCTTAGAAGCGACTTTTTTAATCTCGCCCTTTTTTATTTTTTTAGTCAATCGATTTCTTAAGAAAACTAATAAGAAATCTCATCTTGATCTGCTGTTATTTTTGATTGGAGCGCTTCCATTAGTTTTATTATTCGCTTGGTACAACCATCAATTGACCGGCCAATGGTGGCTCTCTCCGCGTTTTGCTATTCCCGAAGTATCAGACGATGTTTCTACAGTTTTTAGCCTTCAAAAGCTTTGGTTAAGATTCAGCACTAATATGGGTGAGAATTTGTTTTTATTATTGTTTTGGCCCTTGGGCCCGTTGGGTCTTGTTTTGTTTTTACTGGGGGTGGGCGAGGACCGGTTTACTAAATGTTTAGGACTGGGAGTCGCCTGTGATCTAGTCTTGGGACTTCTTCATGATATTCCTGGCATCAATGTGGTGGGCCCTATTCACTACTCGGAGTGTGTGATCCCCATCATTATTCTTGGTGTGCACGGAGTTCATAGATTATTAACAGCAACTTTTCTGACTCCCCACTGGCGTCAAACAATCAGGGCCTGTGGCCTCACTGCGCTTTCTTTGGGAATGGGCCTGTTTTCTTGGCATCATTGGAGTGCCCTTCACGATTCTGCAAAAATTGCAGATTCGATTCATGGGGCAATAGAGCTTCGATTGGCAGATGCAAAACCCAGCATCATTGCTGGGCCCACTTATTTAGAAACTTGGCAAAACATTCCTCGCTTTTTAGCCAGAGGCACTTGGGTTTATGAGTGGCCCACTGTTTCTCCAGGCTTTAGCGATCCGGTTATTTTTGCAGCATCCGGACATGAAGAAGCTTTAAGAAAGAAGTTTCCCGAGCGAGATTTTTACAGACTTATTCTAAAACCTGAGTATCCTTACTTAGACTTACTAAAGTGAACGTGAGGGTTTAGTCCTTCAAGCTTCTCCCACATTTGGAGGTATTTTAAAACATCAAATCCGGGGCTTAGCACTCCCAGCTTCTCCCACTCCTTTTGCAGCTTCAGATACTCATCCGACTCGGGATTCCATTTGTGAAGAGCAGCTAGAAAATCTTGCCTACTTTCTTCATTGAGTAAAAAGGGTATTTTTGTGGGGGGAGGGGCAAGTTCATTTAGAAGGAGTAAGCGAATTGCCCACTGCTCTTTTCTCGCCTCTGCGAGACTGGTGTTTAAGGAAAGAGCTGTTTTTTTAGCTGCCCAATCAAGGATAGCTTTGGCAGCTAATACCGCTTCTCCTTCTCTTTGAGGCCAGTATCCAGAGGCGAAAAACACTTCACACAGAGTAGATGCCCCCCTTTCTGCTTTTTCAATTTCTGGTAAGCATTGGCGATTCAAACTGGACTCCACTGCTTTGATGAGCTTTCCTATCTCTTCAGATGTTCCCCCTTGAGTACTGAGGTCCTTTAAGCGGGTTAGGTAGTAAGTGGTTAAGGCGACATTTCCCGGAGTAACCCGCATAGCTTTTTTAACAATTTCTAGATTGCTGCTCCAATGATTCTTCTCAAAAAAGAGAGCTGTAGCGAAATAAAGAAAAAATGCTCCAAAGAAAGCCGCTCGGATGGGATACCGGATGAGAGCTTCCCATCTATTTAGACTAAAAGCTAAACCGACCGTAAGCACAATGAGGCTGGGCTCAAAATATCTTACTGAATAAAAATGTCTGTGCGTAAAAAGAAGCCCTGAGATGGGCAAATAAGTAGCCCAGAAAAAAGCGGTGAATAGAAGAAGCTTAGTATTTTTTAAAGCTAAAAGACTAGCTCCCAGCATTGCACTCAAAAAAGAAAGGCCCCACCAAAGAAACTTTTTATTTAAGTCTAGCCACTCTCCCAAGTTGTGGGTGTCGATAGCATTGACTTCCGGATAAACAACCCCCAGAACCATTCTGCCTAACGCTGCTAGAGAAGCTTGTATTCGGTAAGACCACGGATAAAAAAAATGCATATTCAGCGCTGCCGTATAGTGCCAACTTTGAATGAGTCCCCAGGCAATAGAAATACAACAAGCAAAGCCCGCCAAGAGAAATGGAAAATGAAATCTCCGTTTGCTGATTAGATAGACAAGCAGAGCAAAGGGGCAGAGTATGAAGCTTGTTTTAGAAAGTAATGAGCAAATAAAAAGAACTAAGCTTAAAAGCCCCCACTGCCGTTTTGTAGTTTTTTCAAATTTAAGCCAAGCTACAGCACTCCAAATGAAGTAATTCATAGCCAGAACGTCTTTTCGAGCTGAAATCCAAGCAACCGTCTCGTAATGGTAGGGATTTAAAATCCAAAGAATGACCAAAGCGAGAGACAGAGATTTTGTTGTGTTTAAGAAGCGTAAAATCGAAAAGAGTCCCAGGGCAGAACTCATAAAAAGACAGAAGTTATGAATGCGAAAAATAGATAGATCTCTTTGATTGGTTCCAAAGTTAAATAACAAGGGAAAAAAATGGATGTCTAACCAGTAAGACCACTCTCGAAGTGGATAAAAATCAAGGTGATAGCCAGGGGTAAAAAGAACTCTGAAGAGTCTCAATGAAAACGGAAGAGCGAGCTGAGGGATTGTGATCAGGGTACCATCATCAATATAAAAAATGGGGGCACCGAAGCCGGAACCGTAGCAAAGAAAAAGACAAGCAATCGAGCTTACCATGAGAAAGAAGCGAACACTTTCAGACATGATTAATCATATCAAATAAAAACCCCCTTCTTCCCACAAAGAAGAAGGGGGCCATTCTCATTTTAAAGAGAGTTATTGCTCACGTACCATCTTGCACAATTTGGATGACCCTCTGTTCGTTAATCGTAATCGCATCCACCGTGATATTAGTGCTCGCCTGGTTATAGAGATTACCTGCGGCGCCGGCGACGTAGCTAGGTGTTGAGGTGGAGCCGCTGACAGTCAGTTCCGGACTAAAGGTATAGCTAGCTGCGTTGGTGTTGCATTTCAAAGGAAAGCCACTGGCGGTGTTACCAGAGCGAACAAAGGCTCGAAAGAACGAAGATGCACTTTTCGTCATCTCCAAAGTACTACTAGACGAAGCCATCATAATCTGTGCTGATTGATACCCTGGGAAAGCATTTGGAGCGGCGGAGGAACTTCCTGTGCAGGCGCCCTGGCCGGTTTCACAAAACTTAAAGTTAGATGAACTTCCCTCGCAGCTAGTATTATTCAAAAACCCAATATTATAGCTCAAGGGGGCGGTTTGAAGCTCTACTCCAAGTCCACCTAGGTTGTCTCCATAGCCGTTATATTCGGCGAAGAAACCCGCTTCACCTGAAGCGATCACACCTAAACCCAAAGTGGCCTCGGCTCGTTTCGCTTTTCTTTGAATTTTTCGATATTGAGGAACACCTACAGTTGCCAAAACGCCGATGATGGCAACAACAGTCATTAGCTCAACGAGCGTGAACCCTCGCTGGCTGGTAATCCGGTTACGTACAGTCATGGGGAGTCTCCTTTTATAAAACGATTATTTATTAGTTTACTGAACTTTTTCGGCAGTTTCCAGTCCTGTATAAAACATCGTCATCTGACGCGGACTGTAAGTTGCGACGCGAACAATCAATTTCTGAATTGTGAAATTTTTGGCCTAATGAGTCGATGTCGAAATTTTTTTCACTAAATCTTTATATTTATAAGACTCTCCCAAGCTCATGAATGGGTGCGCATATAAACGGCAGCCCGGAAATAATGCGTTTTTCTAATCGGTTCAAATCAGCTGCCACCGAAATGTTTAATCCAGTCCTCTTCCAATCTTAAAAACAAAATCGATTTGCATATAGTTATACTAAATGCAAATTAGCTTTCGCTACTGTTTGCCTTCCTAAACCTCTTCGCATAACCCAGCTTGTTCTCTTGTCGCGTGCGGCTTAAGGCCAATGAATCAGCAGGAACATCTTTCGTGAGAGTGCTTCCCGAAGCCACGTAACTTCCTTGGCCGACCGTAAGGGGCGCAACAATTTGTGAGTCGCTCCCTATAAATACTTCATCTTCAATAATCGTTTTGTGTTTTTTCTTTCCGTCGTAATTGCACGTAATAAAGCCACAGCCCAAATTTACATTTTTTCCAATTTTAGCATCTCCAATGTAGCTTAAGTGCGAAGCTTTTGAATCTTCTCCAATCGTACTTTTCTTTACTTCAACAAAGTTTCCAATTTTTACTCCCCGACTCAATTTCGATTCGGGTCGAAGATGAGCATAAGGCCCTACTTTTGCTTCTTTTCCAACAACGCTGCCTTCAAGATACGAGCCTTGTTTAATATGGGCGCTCTCTTCAATACGACAATCATGGATTCGGCAATGCCCTTCAATCACAGCGCCTTTTTGAATATGACTTTGGCTGATTTGAGTGCCAGGGCCAATCACTACATCGGGAGCGATTTCAGATTTCGGGTCGATTAAAACTGTCTCCGGTAAATGGATCGTGACGCCTGAAAGCATGAAGCGTTCATTGGTTCTTTCTTGGAGAATGTTCTCGGCAAGGCTTAGAGCTTTACGGTCATTGACCCCGTGAATTTCTCTTGAGTCCGCTAAACCTAACCCCACTACTTTTTTTCCTTCTTGAATCAGAAGTTCTATGGCATCGGTTAAATAATATTCGCCTTGTTTATTACCGCTCTTTATTTTTTCAAGCGCGCTTAATAAAGAACCAATTTCAAAACAATAAATGCCTGCATTGATTTCTTTTATTTTTTTTTCGGCTTCTGTTGCGTCCGCTTCCTCTCGAATTCCCACTACCTGACATTTTTCATTTCGAAGAACTCTCCCGTAACCTCTCGGCGCATCTAAAAAAGCAGTGGTAAAAGTGAGGGCGTTCCCTTTTTCAGAGTGCTCTCGAATCAGGGCTTCTAAGGATTCTTTTCGAAGCAAACAAACATCTCCACTTAAAATAACGACATGCCCTTTCACAGTTTTTAAAAAATCTTTCGCCACTCCCACGGCATGAGCCGTTCCTTTTTGCTCTGTTTGTTCAAAAAACTGCAATTTGGGATAAGCGCTACACGATTTCACGACTGCTTCTTTTCCATGTCCCACGACCAAAGAAATACTCGAGTGAGGGAGGGAAAAGCTTAAATCAATCACATGGTGGAGCATGGGGTGAAAGAGCACGGGGTGAAGTACTTTGGGAAGGCTTGAGTGCATTCGCTTTCCCTGACCGGCTGCTAAGATAAGAATGTGTGGGTTCATCATAGGAAGAGATTTTAAACTAAAAAGAAAGTCTCGCCACTGCAATATCTTGCTCAATTTGACTTTTTAACTCATCCATTCCAGAAAATTTTTTCTCTTCCCGAATTCGGCCCAAAAATTC
>JBJSXY010000321.1:0-2940 GCA_046086625.1 Pseudomonadota bacterium
GAAAGCGGGTTCCTAGGGGCTAAAAACCCGCTTCTATAATAAAGATAAGTTATTGGAATCGCTAAAAGACCGGGTCTTTTAATTGCCTTTAAAAGCCCTTCGTGTTACCACCCCTACCTATGTCAGAGAAAATTCAGGAGAATCAATCCCAATTGGAGAGTTCTGTTCCCTCTTCGAACGAGCCCTCACATCAGCCCGAGGCTTCTGATAAACCGCGATTTAAGTTAGGAGCAAGAATTTCGAGAAAAGATAAATCGGGGCGCTCAAAACTACCGCCTTGGTCGTCTCGAAATGGTCTCTGGTCGTGGATTCTCTTTGGCGTGGGTTTGATTTTATTGGTCTCGGTTTATTCCAAACCAGATTTTGCTGCGAAGGAAATTCCCTACAGTGATTTTCGGGCTAAGATCAAAAATGGTGAAATCAAGCGAGTTTTGCTGTCTCCTTCGCTCGTGAAGGGGTTTGCCGCAGAAGTGAGTAATCGTCCGAACCCATGGGGGCAAGTGCCCTCAGCTTTATTTGTCTCGATTCCAGTCGAAGATCCAAAGCTCATTGAGTTGATGGAAAGTCATGGGGTTCGCTATGAACAGGAAAATCTAGCTCTCAAGAATGTTTTTTTGCATTGGGTTCTTCCCTTTTTAGTGTTGTTAGTTGTGTGGAGAGTGGTGTTTGCCCGAGCTTTCAAAATGGGGCCTGGAGCAGGACTCATGAGTTTTGGTAAAAACAGGGCTAAGTTGGTGCCTGAAGATTCCAAGAAAGTGGTCTTTGACGATGTGGCGGGGTGTGATGAAGCCAAAGAAGAGTTATCAGAAATCATTGATTTTTTAAAAACGCCCCAAAAGTTCCGATCAATTGGTGGAAAAATACCCAAAGGGATTCTTTTGGTGGGGCCTCCGGGAACGGGAAAGACTTTATTGGCAAAAGCTGTAGCGGGAGAAGCGGAAGTTCCTTTTTTTAGCCTCAGTGGTTCTGAATTTGTGGAAATGTTTGTGGGAGTGGGAGCGGCCCGGGTTAGGGATCTTTTTGGACAGGCCATTGAAAAAAGCCCCTGTATTATTTTCATTGATGAGCTAGACGCCATAGGAAAAGTAAGAAGTGCCGTGTCCCCCATGGGAGGACATGATGAACGAGAGCAAACATTAAATCAGCTTCTAGTTGAAATGGACGGTTTTGACGCTCGAACGGGAGTAATCATCATGGCGGCCACGAACCGCCCAGAGACTCTGGATCCTGCTTTAATGAGAGCTGGAAGGTTCGACAGACAAGTAGTGGTGGATAGACCCGACATTAAAGGGCGAGAAGCCATTCTTGCCATCCATTGCCGGAATGTGAAACTTGCTGGCGATGTGGATTTAAAAGTCGTAGCTGCACGGACTCCAGGTTTTGTAGGAGCTGATTTAGCTAACGTCGTTAATGAAGCAGCGCTTTTGGCCGTTCGAAAAGAAAAAACCACAGTCGATCTCTCTGATTTTGAAGATGCAGTAGACAGAGTTGTTGCAGGCCTGCAGAAAAAAACCCGAGTGATGAGTCCTCTTGAGAAGAAAATTGTTGCTTACCATGAAATGGGACACGCTCTTGTAGCTTCTTTTACTGACGGGACCGATCCCGTTCACAAAGTGTCCGTTATTCCCAGAGGCTTTGGGGCTTTGGGTTTCACGATGACTTTACCAAAAGAAGACCGGTATCTCTTAACACGGTCGGAGCTTTTGGCTCGCATCGATATTCTCTATGGGGGGAGAGTCGCTGAAGAACTTATCTTTAATGAAATTTCAACAGGGGCCCAAGACGATATTCAGAAAGCGACTGACATCGCTAAAAGAATGGTGATGGAATACGGCATGAGTGATTGTGGCCAAAGAAGCTTCTCAGCTGAGCGAGCTACTTTTATTCAATCGCCTAATGGATCGCTCTCTGCTGCGAGGGAGTACAGTGAATCTGTAGCGGAAAAAATCGACACTGAAATCAGTTCGATTTTAAGCAGTGCCTACCAACGAGTGAAAAAGCTTTTGAATTCAAAGCGAGAGCTTTTAGAGCATTTATCTAAGATTCTGATGGAAAAAGAAGTCATCGAGGGCAAAGAACTGAGTCAAATGATGACGGATTTCTCAAAGGAGTCGAGTAGCCAGGAAACAAAAGGGGACACTCGAACGAATCAATCTGCACCTACTCTAGGAAGACCTTCTGGATCAGATGAGAGGCCAGCGGAATTATAATTTTGAAAAACTGAAGGAGGACAAAAATGTTAGATATGAACTGGAAATGGAAGCTCAACGATAAGAGAACCCAGGATCGCTATGTGGAAAAAGGGTTGGTAGACAAAACCAAACTGGAGAGCGAAAAAAAGAATCTTCCTGATTTGGCAGCTCATGCAACTTGGGTTGAAATTGATATGGAAGATGTTCACGTGGATGAGATGGCCGATGGTCAATCAGCCGATAACACGGACGGCAATCCTTGAAAAATGAAGGGGTGCCAATAGTTAAGGAGGGGCTTCCCTTCTTAATGATATTTCTAGCTGGGGCCTTTGGCTTTTGGATTGGAGGCATTTGGCCTCTGACGCTCTTGTTTTTGTTTTTAACGGGTTTTAGCGCCTATTTTTTTCGAAATCCCGAGCGTCTTCCCCCTATAGGAGCCAGCTTAGTTGCTTCACCTGCTGATGGCAGAGTAATTTTCGTAGGAAATGCTCGAGAGCCTGAGTTTACTCAAGAAGAAATGCTGAAAGTCAGCATTTTCATGTCGCTGTTCGATGTTCATGTGAATCGAGCCCCCATTGATGGAACTGTAAGAGACATGAAGTATCATAAGGGGCGTTTTCTTGCGGCTTCCGAAGATCGAGCTTCAGAGGAAAATGAGAGAAATGCAATGCTCATTGAAACCGCTAGGGGTCAAAAACTTGCGCTGGTGCAAGTAGCGGGTCTCATTGCACGCAGAATTGTTTGCTAT
>JBJSXY010000322.1:0-8784 GCA_046086625.1 Pseudomonadota bacterium
TAAAAATATTTTTCCACTTTTTTCGCGGTAACGTTTCACTGTAGTTTCCCCATCCACTAACGCTACGACAATGTCTCCTGATTTCACTTTCTGAGTTTTGTCGACAATCACAAAATCTCCTTCGAAAATTCCAATATCGATCATACTGTTTCCGACAACTCTAAGCGCAAAGCAATCATCCGAAGCCAGATCTTCTCCGATAACAAGAGAACCTAACTCCGTTTGAATAGACTCTCGAGGACCTCCCGCTGCTATTTCTCCAAAGACGGGAACCGTTTTTCCCACTGCAGACTTGGATCCACTGGGAATCAGAGCTCGTGCTTTTTTGGAAGTTTGTCCGTAAGACTTTTGAAGAGCCCCTTTTTGAATTAACGCCCGAACATGATCTTGAACCGTCCCGACTGCTTTATATCCAAAGTGTCTTTGAATTTCCCGATAACTGGGAGGAAAGCCATTTACTTGCGCATAAGACTTAATGAACTCAAGCAAGGAAGCTTGATTTTGAGTAAGCGGAATTTTGGGCCTTGACTCATTAACCATACAATTGTATGGTATACCTAAGTAGATAGAAATTGTCTAGGTATTTCTAGGAATTATGAACCCTTTAGCTAAAAAACAGCCCTGTTTTTCACCCGAAGCAGGTTTATTTTTGTTTCGCCCCCATCGAGGAGAGCCCAGTACGGCTTTCGCCCTTCAATGCTTGAAAACTCAAGGACTGGGCTCTTCTCTTTCCCCTACAAGCACTGATTATGGAGTGTTTATTTCGGAAGAAGGCACTCTTTACCCTCCCGCTCTTCAAAAATGGCAAATCAACCTTTCTCAGTTTCTAATCATTCGTACAGATACAGCTCTTCAAACTTGGAAATCTGCTCTAGATGCAATTCAGACTGGATTATTTCGATGGATCTTTTTAAGAACTTCAAAACCTTGCGATGTAACTCACTTAAGAAAACTACAACTTGAATCAGAAAGAAAAAAAACGTCTGTTTTTCTTTTCTCAAAAGCTCAACTCCCGCACTGGTTTTTTAAAAAATCTTTCCCCTCTCTTCCCGCACTTGAGGTGTCTCATGAAGCTAGTTTCATCACAGAAAATATTATACTTTCAAACCCCAACTCCCCTTTTCGCAATTGCTGAAAGTTTAATCAGCTTAACCCCCAAAGTTTCTGTCATTGAAAAAGACATCTATGCAGACATTTCTTGCACTGAAAACCTTTTTGGGATCGTATTTAATATTTTACAAAAAGCTGAATCAGTTTTGGAAACATTCAATGCTCGATGTGCTTGGGTACTAACTGAAAAAGTAAGTTGGGCCAAACCTCTCTGCCTGAAAGAAAAAAACATTTTCAATCCAGGGGAATCACTCCCTCTTCTCTTATCTTTACCTATTGAATCTTTAGCGCTTTGTGGCAACCCTCTTGAACTTGAAAAGGAAAGAAAAGAACGTGAAACCCTGATTAGCTTCTTAAAAAAAGTGGGCGTCATTTTTTGTTCCGACATTTTAAAAATTCCGCGTTCATCTTTAGCTCATCGCTTTGGTCAACTAGGAATCAAACTTGTTCAGTCCCTTGAAGGCGATTCCGATCCCCTACTTCCTTTTTTTACTCCTCAAGAACCGCTTATTTTCTCGATTGATACAGACAACCTTTTCTCATTAGAGGCTTTGCTTTTAGAAATCTTTGAAATTCTTCCCATGCTCGAACTCAGACTTCAAGGACGACAAGCTTTTATCCAGAAAATAAAGCTCACTTTCTACCTCGAAAACAAATCTCAACAAATACAATCGGTGGCATTTTCAAAGCTCACTCGAGATCCCGTCATGATCCAACAGATTTTAAAAGAAGCACTCGCTAAAATCTCATGGTCTTCCCCTCTTCATCAACTCAAGTTAGAAGTCATTGAGTCTGTTTCGCAAACTCCAGGACAACTAGATTTATGGGACAAAACCGAAGAACGCCTGGAAGAACTGTCTGGTTTTGTTCGTCGCATGAGAGATCGTTTTGGAGACAATCGAGTTGGTTTTGCTAAAATCTTATCTAATTACTTGCCAGAAACTTCTTGGCAACTCATTTACCCTCCTGTTTCAGAGTCTGTTATCTTTCCAGAGCACTCAAGACCCATTTTTTTATTTGAAAAGCCTTTTCCTTTTTACCCTTGCTCTAGCTGGAAATTAACAGAGTTGGAACGACTCAATCTGCATTGGTGGGAAACGAACATTTCGAGACGGTACTTTCTAGCAGAAGGAGACAAGGGAGAAAAATTGTGGGTTTTTTTCGATTCTCAGACACGCCAATGGTTCTGCCATGGATCCTACGATTGAATTCGTCGAGTTTTTAGCTAAGACACACTATTCCTTTCTGGAAGGTGCTTCTTCGCCCGAGGAGCTTTTTTCAACAGCTGCCATGATGGGCTATTCCGGTTTAGGAATAGCTGACATTCAAGGACTTTACGGAATTGCTCGCGCCCATATGGCCGCAAAGCATCAAAACCTTCCTCTCTACGTTGGCTCTCAAATCACTTGGAAAAACTCTTCACTGAATCTTTTTGCCCTCAACCGAAATGGCTATGGAAATCTTTGTGAACTCCTCAGCCATTTCCACCAACAATTGCCATGGGAACTAGAAAACTTTTCTCCTGATTTACTTGCTTTTATCCCAGCTTCTCCACACCCTCATTTAGATGAACTTCACGCTCTTTTTCCAAAACGTTTAGCTTTATATTGCAGCCTAAGTTTCGAGGGGCACGATTCACAACGCATACGTGAAGCTGAACACATGATCAATCGTTCCCACTTGCCTTGTATTGCAAGCAATCAACCCCTTTATCACATTCCACAACGAAAAATTCTTCATGATGTTCTTAGAAGCATCCACCACTTAACCCCCCTCTCAAAAGCCGGCTTTCATTTGTCTCCCAACAACGAACGCTACTTAAAACCCCTTAACGTACTTTCGTCTTACTACAAAACACACCCTGAGTGGATTAGAGCCACTCAAGACTTTTCCAAACTTTTTTCTTTTTCACTGGATGAAATTCGTTATCACTACCCCACGGAGTGGCTCCCGCCCGGCCACACGAGTGATTCCTACTTGCGTGAACTCGTTAGAAACGGCGTTCATACAAAATTTGGGGGAAATCCATCTCTGGGTGTTTCACAACAAATCGAGCACGAACTAAGTCTTATTCATGAATTAAATTACGCTGATTATTTCCTTACCATTTGGGACATTGTTCAGTTTGCCCTGCGAAACAATATTCTTTTTCAAGGCAGAGGATCTGCAGCTAATTCAATTGTTTGTTATGCTTTGGGAATCACCGCTATCGACCCAATTCGAATGGAACTACTTTTTGAACGGTTCATTTCTAGAGAAAGACATGAACCCCCCGACATTGATATCGACTTCGAACACGAACGAAGAGAAGAAGTTATTCAATACATTTATCAACGTTATGGGAGAGACCGTGCGGCACTCACCGCTGAAGTGATTTGTTTCAGAAAGAAATCTGCTCTGAGAGAAGTGGGGAAAACATTTGGGTTAACCCTTGATGAAATTGAACGAGTCCAGCTCATCAGCAAAAAACGAGCTCTCAATGAAATCTCAAACAAGGAGCTTCAAGATTCAGCGACTGATGCACATCCAGAACTTCTCGCTAAATACCTAACTGTATGTCAGGAAATTTATGGTTGCCCCAAACATCTAGGCACTCATGTAGGGGGATTTGTTCTGTCCCAGGAAAAGCTTTCTCGCATGATCCCAATTGAAAAAGCAGCACAAGAGAATCGAACGATTGTTCAATGGGATAAAAATGATTTGGATAATCTCAACTTCACTCGAGTCGATGTTTTAGGACTGGGTATTTTAACGGCGATTCGTAAATGTTTTGATCTGATTCAAGATGTTTACCAAAGAAAGCTAAGCTTAAGCACCATTCCTGCTGAAGATGCTCGGGTTTATGAAGCTATTTGCAAAGCCGATACATTGGGAGTTTTCCAAATTGAATCACGCGCTCAAATGAACATGTTGCCAAGACTTAAACCCCGCACTTTTTTTGATTTAGTCGTTCAAGTAGCTATTGTACGTCCAGGCCCCATTCAAGGAGAAATGGTCCATCCCTACTTGCGGCGTCGGCAAGGATTAGAAAAAGTAGATTATCCTCATCCCGAATTAGAAGCGATTCTTAAAAAAACTTACGGGGTCCCCTTGTTTCAGGAGCAGATTATGAAAATGGCCATGACAGTAGCAGGCTTCACGGGTGGAGAAGCAGATGAACTTCGTCGCGCCATGGGAATTTGGCGTCGAGATGGAAAAAAACATCTTTCTCTTATGGGGGATAAATTCAAAAATGGCCTTTTAAAAAAGGGAATATCAAAAGAGTTTGCAGACCGTATTTTTTCACAGATTGAAGGCTTTGCGGAGTATGGCTTTCCGGAATCTCATGCAGCATCTTTTGCGCTCTTAGCTTATGCGAGTGCTTACTTAAAGTTTTACTACCCAGATGCTTATGTGGTGGCTCTTTTAAATTCACAGCCGATGGGCTTCTATCAAAGCCATACACTTCTCTACGATGCAATAAGGCACGGAGTAACGATTCTTCCTATCGACATTAACTTTTCTTCTTGGGATACCACTCTTCCCACTCCAAAAACGATTCGAATGGGTTTTAGAGAGATTTTTGGACTTCGCAAATCGGTTTCTAAGGCAATAGAAGCACTTCGTGATCATCGGCCTTTTTTTGTTTTTTCCGATTTTGTTTTAAGACTCCAAGAAGCTTTAAATCCGGAACCACTCACAAAAAGAGACCTATTTTTCTTAGCTGCCTCAGATTGTTTTCAAAGTGTTCATTTAAAAAGAAGAGAAGCTTTTTGGGAAATTCAAAAACTAAATCTTCAAGACTCTTTTTTGCTTAATCAGACAGAAGAGCCTCTTAACCTTCCTTTAGAAACTCAACGAGAGACAGTGACAATCGACTTTCAAGCTATGGGAGTTTCCCTTAACGAACATCCGGTGGCTGTTTTGAGTCAAGAAAGAGCAAGACTCAAAGCGCTTGATAGCCGCGATCTTAAAAAAACCACAAACAAGCAAAAAGTAAAACATATGGGCATGGTAGTTTCCCGACAAATGCCCCCAACAGCTAAAGGCGTTCTCTTTATTACCCTTGAAGATGAGTGGGGGCTGTCTAACCTTATTGTTTGGAAAGATGTCGTTCAAAAATACAAAGATGTCTTGTGGAGTCACTCTTTTCTTTGCGTAGAAGGAATCATCCAAAAGGACGACAAAAGCCAAGTGCTTCACTTAATAGTTCAAGCAGTAACTCTACTTTGATTTTTATTCAACATCCGATAAACTCCCACTTATGCGAAAACTTTTTCTTACTTTCTGCTTATTCACTTCTTCTTTGTGGGGCCTTGATTTTCGCTGCCAAATGCCCGAGTTAACTTCTTTTTCATTTCCTTGGGAGTTGTCGCCAGACTTTACGACACTTAATTTTGAAGGCCCTTTGGCTGCTGACAAATTCAAAGACATTGGAAATCCTGGCGCACGGTTTTTTTCCGTGATTGCCCACAATGATTGGTGTCGCTCTCTTCAAGATGCAATAATGTGTGAAACTCCCATGTCGGCTTTAGTTGAAATTGAAAGTGGAGAAAACGCCACTGTCCCCAAAACGAAAACACCTCTTCGTTATTTTCTAATGATTTTAAACTACCGAGCAGATGGCTGGGCTATTTTGCGAATTCGCGCGCAACGAACTGATAGCCAACTTCCCATTTCCTTCATGGTGGAGCTTCCCAGTCACACTTGTTCCGTAAATCCTTAAACACGCATTTTAAGTGCCTGTTTTTATGTTGTTTTTAACCGGTGTTCTGTCCCGATAATTCTTCTCACATGCCGGGACGGTTTAGACGATAAGATCCGTTAGGAGTGTCACGTGTCGTCAAAAAATCGACAAGATGATTCTAATTTGGAAGGGTCTCTTGAGTTTCAATTAGAAGATGAATCACCTACGCCTGAAACGAAAGAATTAGAAGTTCAGGTGAATCATATTCGTACTCAAGGGGGAGAAAATCCCTTAAGTAGCAATCAAATTGAAATCTTAAAGCGCTATATTGAACTTAAAGAAACTGAAGTCCGTGATTTGCGCCAACAGCAGCAGCAATACCAAGAATTTACCCAAAAAAACGCTATTAAAATTGATACATTCATCAAGCAAAACCGTTTGCTCACTGCCCAGCTGGATGAGGCTCAGAGAAATATCGCTCGCCTTCAAGCTGAAATGGAAGAAGAACGACGAGAACACAATGAACAATTGACTCTGATGAAAAGCGATTTTGATGACAAGTTAAAACAGGCAGGCGCCACTCAGGATCAAATGAAAGAGTTGATTCGACGCCGTGAGGAATTCAAAGACAAAGTCAAAGAAGACCTCAAACGAATCAAATTGAAAGAGCGGGAATTAGAAAACAAATATGAGCTCTTAAAGAATGATACGCAAACTCTTTTAGAATCTAAAGACAAACAAATTCTTGAGCTCAAGAAGAAAACAGATGCATTGGATCTGGAACTCGAACAATTTGATGATAGACTTCGAGATTCAGCTAATATTTTAAATGCAGTCGCAGCTAAAAAGCGACGTCTTATTGATACAATGAAGCTCGCTATTTCTCTTTTAGAAGATATTGACAAAGAAAACATGAGCCTCGCGCCTGATTCAGAACGCAAAGCTGGGTAGCTCACTCCTATGAAGAAGCTTAAACTCGTCGTTTCCGATTTTCATTTGGGCAAAGGCACCCGATTGCCTAATGGCGCCTTAAATCCATTGGAAGATTTCCATCACGATCATCGCTTCAAGGAATTTCTGGATTATTATTCGGCGGGTTCCTATGCTGACATGGAAATTGAACTCATTTTAAATGGAGATATTCTTAATCTCATCCAGATTGATTACCATGGTCATTATCCTGTCATTATCACCGAGACCGTCAGCTTAGCTAAACTTGAAGCGATTATAAAAGGACACCGGATTTTTTTTGACGCCATTCGCGATTTTCTTAGACACCCACGGCATTCTGTCACCTACGTGGTTGGAAACCATGATCAAGAAATGCTCTGGAAAGGCGCCAGAGATTTATTTGAAAGAACAGTTGAGCGAGAAATTACTTGGAAAAATATTTATCACCAAGTCGATGGTATTCACGTTGAACATGGACATCAGTATGAAACAGCTAACCGAGTTGACCCCACTCGCTTATTTCTCACCGATGGACTTCCCGAACCTATTCTGAATTTGCCATGGGGAACTTTATTTACCGTACAATTTCTAATTAAACTCAAACTATCCCTGCCGGCAGTGGATAAAGTACGTCCATTTAAACAAATGGTTTGGTGGCATTTTATTCATGATACTTGGAACACGCTTCTTCACACGGTTCGACTCATTTCCTATTTTATTTCAACTCGGTTTAGTAAAAATCGCTACCGTCAAACAAGTTTGAACACCACTTTCAAACTTCTTTGGGAAGCATCAGTTTTCCCCGATCTCTCAGATGCTGCTAAAAGAATTTTGAGAACGCCTGAAATCCACACGGTTGTTTTTGGTCATAGTCATGTGTACCGCCATGTGCCTGTCGGGGATGAAAAGCAATATCTAAATACAGGCACTTGGACAGACATGGTTTCGCTCGACTTGGAAACTTTTGCAAGACGAACACGACTCACTTATGTTCGAGTAGAATATCCTGAACCGAACTCAAAACCTGTTCCTTTGCTTCGGCACTGGATAGGAAGAATTCCCTTAGAAGACGACGCGCTAGGGATTTGAAAAGCGAGACAAAATGTTTGATAAACTTTGCCTCTTTTTAGCAGTCATTCACAGTGCGCTTATTTCGTTTCTTTCAGTTCCCTTTTTTATTTTAATCCCCAAAGGGGGACAAAAACGTCAACAAGGTTTTGGCCTCGGCTGGATTTGGCTTATGGGAATTCGGGTTACGGTGCATGGGAAGGAACATTTTCCGAAACTTGGGGGTTCCATCCTAGCCGCCAATCACGAGAGCATGTTCGATATTCCCTTGCTTTGTTCTTTAGGACATCCCCTGTGCTGGCTCTCAAAAGAAGAAGTGGGAAAGCTTCCTTTTGTAGGTTGGTCCATGAAGGCCATGGGGTGCTACTTCGTAAAGAGAAATCGTTCCGGGCATGATCTCAATGTGATGAAAGACGTTGAAGACGGACTAAAGCGCGGCGCATCAATCGTGATTTTTCCGGAAGGAACAAGGACTCGAACGGGTCAACTTCTCCCTTTTAAAAAAGGAGCCTTCAAAACAGCCCAAAATACGGGAGTACCACTGATTCCTATTGCCATCACAGGAACCTACCAAATTGCTAAGCCTGGCCATTGGCCCTCTCGGGGGCACTCAGTGATTGTCCGGATTGGAGCCCCTCTTTTTATTTCTAAAGAAGAGGACTTGGTTTCGGCCCAAAAACGATATCGAGAAAATATCATCAAACTTTTGTCAATAGACCGAGGTTCCGCCTATAATGGTTAACACTTAACCAGCGACAGGAACCATGATCACGGGACTAGCAAAAAAAGTATTTGGAACTCGAAACGACCGAGAAATCAAACGCCTTCTTCCTTGGGTCGATGAAATCAATAAACACGAAGCTCGTTTGTCGGCTTTATCGAACGAAGCTTTACAAGCGCTTACTCCGCAGTATCGAGAGCGCCTTTCGCGCGGGGAATCTGTAGATAATCTTTTACCTGAAGCCTTTGCTACTGTGAGAGAAGCTGGG
>JBJSXY010000323.1:0-5335 GCA_046086625.1 Pseudomonadota bacterium
ATTTCGCATTCACTTAACGGCTCAAGCTATCAGCCAAGAAGAAAAGCTTTTTTCTCCTCCCATTAAGTGTGATCTTTGGAACCAAGTTGATGAAAAGCTGAGGCAGTTGCAGGTTTTTTATTCCGTCTTTTGGAAAGCAAAAGGCGATGATCAATCCTATTATTCTTTTTCTGGAAATAAAATTTTCAATTGGGCTGAACTGAGGACTGAGTGAAACAAAAAGGGTTTACCCTGCTTGAGCTCCTAATTGGTTTAGGTTTGAGTAGCGTTGTCTTGTTTTTTGGTACATCGCTTTTTCTTTCTCAGGAAAAGGAAAGAAAAAAACAAGAAACGACCAACGTTACCTTTTCCATGACAAGACAGTTTTTGGACTTGAGAAGGAAAATTTCTCAGCGTTTAAGAAAAGAAGTTAGTTTAATCCCATTTAAACAAAATCGTTATATCAATCTACTTTCTTTCACAGCTTGTAACCCAGGCACTAGTTCGTGCCAACAAACCTTTAGCTCTATAAACTTTTCCGCTCAAGCTGCCGAGTGTGATGAGGTGCGGGAAAACATTTCTGTCGAGTGTGTAACCAAAACCCCATCCGTGCCGGTTATTGATATGGGGGCTTTCCCAGAAGATGCAAAAGGTGGTTTTTCGGATTGCGTTCCCGCGGAATGTAAACTTGTTAACAACCAATTGGGAACTCAAAATGCTCTCCCTCGGATTAGAATCACGCGGCAAATCCCCAGAAGAGGTTCAGACGGAACCTGTCTTGTGGATGGAAGCGGAAATAAAATATTTCAAGAAAGTGTAAGTTTTTTTCCTTCTGGCAATGCTAATAGTTCCAATGATGGATCTTTAGTAAATCCTATTGTAGCTGCTTCTTTATGTATTTTACCCCCAGTGAATGCCCTTCCTCCGACTCCCGATCCTATAAAAAATTGTGGCCCCACCTCACCTCTCTCTCCACTACCGCCTCTGCCCCCCCCCGCGGATGATACCCAAACCTATTGTATCGACTGCGAAAGAAATGTTGAGGATTATCCCCCAAATCAACAACAAAACAGAATTCAATTATGCCAACCAAAGTTTCGCGATTTCAACTTAACTTTGTTCGCGATTTCTCGCTTTGGTGAAAAGCATTTTGAATTAGTAAAACAAGTAGCTAACTTTCCAAACTCTAAACTCGACACTTCTAGCGGGATTCAGTTTCTGGGGCAGATACCACCCAAGAGGTAATCCTGCGCGCTTTCTTAAATACACTGAATTCTATCGAAATTGAAAATGTGAAGGTTTTGACATTATTGATCAGTAGATTGTGTGCTTTGGATTTGATATCTTCATTATCAGAACGTTTGCTGGAGGATACATGGGCCGTATTCTGTTTGTCTTCGTGTTTTTGTCTTCAGTTTCCCTATCCGAATCTGATTCTCTCAATCAATTACAAACTGATTCGCTGCAATCAGTAAAAGAAGCCAGTCAAGTGGGTGATTCATTAATAGCTGCCGATTTCCTTTTGGGAAAATTTAGTTTGGGTGCCGATGGAAAACCCCAATGGGCTTTTGCTCCTTATCCTAGTGCCTCTCAAATGTCGGGGGCTGAATCGATCAAGCCTCTTTTTCGAGTCATTAAGCCTGAGTCGAAGGCTTCAGTGGTTTTAGCTCCATTTTTAAGAGTTTTTAGAAAAAGAGGGAAAACCTGCGAACCTAACGAATCAATCCTGTTGAATCCTCCCCTTTTGAGTTTTGAGACAAAGGAGCAGCTTTCAGGAAGAGATTTTTGTTTAGAAGATGCAGAAAGTTTTTCACTGGATGAATCTCACCTTGGTTCTCTTCAGAACAACGCAACACCTGGGAGGGAACAAAAAGCTTTTATTAGTATTCTGGGACGAGAATCTCTAAACGATGCTCAAAAAGCTCAGTTCATGTCAGATCGAACCGCAACTTTTCAAACTATTTTAGCTTCTCTACCTGATGAAGAAAAACAGAAGTTGGTTCAACCCACTGAAGTTCTTTTTCTAAGCTATGTTCCGCACCCAGAACACCCTCAGGCCGTGGGCGCTGTCACGGCACAAGTAGGAAATATTGCCGTTAAGGTGCCCGTCTCTTTGCCCCCCCAGCCCAAGTGCCGAATCACAAGAATCACCCCAGGCAACATCGAGCCGAGCGATAGAGTGGAGTTCAAGTTAGAAGTGGACAGTGTCACTCGAGAAGGGTCAAGCGTTTTTGACTTTCCCATTAATGAACAGAACATTCCGGAAGAAGCTCTTCACCGCTCCAATTCAGCTGAATATGGCACTTTCACTGAGATTCATCGTTTTTCGTTGAAAGCTGTGGCTTCTGCCGAATCGAGAAAAATTGGCCCGCGCCTGGTAGCGTGGGATGTATTTGCAAAAGTACGCGGAGTCAGAAGTGATTTGGGATTTTATCGGGAAAATCCACTGGACGATTTTAGTTGTCAATTGCAAGTTCCCGTCGATTTCTCGCCGCCTCTTTGCACTTTAGATGCAGCTCAGAAAAATATTTTAGCTGGCGAGACAACCCAAGTAACTTTGGATTGTCGCGATGGCGGTCCTATTACTTCTGCAAAAATTGAGGGATTTTCTGTGGAATCAGGAACCTCGATAATCTTAAGAGCGCCGGCCAATGCAACTGGAATGCTCACGGGGATTCGAGTTCAAAAAGGTGAAACTGTAAAATTTCAAACAACGGGTCAAATCCAGTATGTTTCAGGCGGCTCTCCCAACGCCCTATTTACTGGTGCCAACGGGGTTGCTCCTGGACAAGACCTACCGCAGTGCAAGTATCCCGCTTTGAATCCTCTGTACAGATCGAACTACTTAAATGTCGTCGATGCTATTCCTTCGGATTGTAGATTTAGAATCAATACAGGTTTTATTCCAACATCACCCGATGACCCCTGTGTCACCCAGATTCGGGCGCTGTGTTCGGCGCAGAATTTTGTGAGTGGCACTTGGCCGAACGGAACTGGTTTGGGCGCCCACTGTTTAGACCCCATTTTGGCGGGTATCTTAAACCCCGATGAAGTGACCTATGGAAGAAACTTTCCGACAGGCGCACTCTTGGGACAGTGGGAACGAGGCGCTCCCTTTTTTTTAATTGGTACCGAAAGGGAAGTGAAAGCTGATCGCGATGGAAACTTACGCTTGTTTGTAAACGACTCTGTATGCTCTAATGACAACAAAGAAAGTTTTAGCGTTTTTATAACACGGCCCCCGACCGAAGGCAGCCCCACTTTTTCTAAAACAAAGCTGGCCACAGTGACGCTTCCAAGATCTGAATCGGTGAATGTGCAAACTATATCCGCGGAAGTAACTGGACCCGATGGAACGGTTCGTCCCAATACTTTTTTGGGTAAAGTTTGTGATTTTAATAACCCAAATTACCAAGCACCTGTTTTTGCCAAAAACCAATGGGCGGTAGAAGCAGGAAGAAAGGGGAAAATATCCTTTTCCAATGAAGATCCGCTGGCCTTTTCACGAAACTGGCTAAAAGTAAGCGAGCCCTATACAACTCCCGTGCGGGCTTATCTAATGCCCGGCCAAACATTGCAATCGAACCAAAAACTTAAAGTGAATGGCGATTTAATGAAGAATTGGGCCAAAGGAGACTGGGGTGCTAATTTGGAAAATGCTTGTGTTCCGGGTACGGTGTGTGATCCCAATAACAAATGTCGATTCGAATTAGTCATGAAAAACAATGGTAAGCTCGCTTTGGAAAATGAGTGGTTTTGGGTTGGGAGTACTTATGGCGCGGATAGGATTAGTTCTATGGATGGAGTTAGGCCATCTGATGCGCCAGCTGAAGTTTCTCGATTTGCTCAAAATACAGGAAGCAACGGGGCTGTTTTGAAAATGCAAGAAAGTGGAAATTTAGTTTTACTCAATGCTCAGGGGAATCAGGTACTTTGGGAATCAGGGACTGTAGGCTCGGGTAACAAACTCGAATTAAGAGGGTCTGGTTGGTTGGGAATCACTGATTCAAACGGAGCGGTAAAGAAAGAATTGTTTCAAGGCGATGCAGCTTGTAACGAACTCCCTCAGAACCGCTACAACTTTAGTTGGCAAGCAGGAGATTGGGGTGGCCGGCACGAAAGTTGGGAGAGAGACGCAGCCGGTTTCGATATGGACTTTCAAGCTTGCAATACCCCGGGCGAATCTAACATTTGCATGACCTCTTTTTTTGCTGAACCGGTTCCTTTAGTTGATAAGGACGTTCGCCTCGCAACCATGTATTACCCCAGCGAAGATAAATATTATCGGCAGTTGGCTGGCTATGGCAGCTTTTGGATCGCTGTAGACGCGCGAGATCCCGCATGCGCACTTACAAAAATTGCAGCTAGAACCGGTGGTTGTTTTTCGGAAAAAACCCGTCTTCAAATGGCGGATGGGAAAGAAAAATTGATTTCAGAAGTTAGAGAAAATGATTATGTTTGGAATCCCCATTATCAAATGGGAGTCCGTGTAAGAAAAGTGGTAAAGGGACCCGAAAAAAAATCACTCTATGAAGTACAAATCGGCCAAAACAAAGTTGAAGTCACGGAAGACCACCCTTTCCTAACTCAAAGAGGTTGGGTTCAAGCAAGGAACTTAGCCAGTGGCGACCGGCTCATGGGACAAGGAGCTGGTAAAGTGATTGGAAACGTGAAACGACTGAAGTATGTGGGTCCCAAAGAAGTTTGGAACTTTGAGCTTGATAGTGATGATCCGCTAGCCAGAGTCGTCGTTGCAAATGGAATTCCTACGGGTGAATTGAGCCTCCAAACCGAACTAAAAAAGGGAAATGCTACTGATCTCAAACCGTAAGCCTTAAGTAAATAAATGGGATCTCCGGGAAATTTATGAGGCCCGCCGCATTAAAGCTGCTCGCTAAAGGGGCAGGCAAATTTTTCCATCCCGATTTCTTTTACGTTGATAGAACCTGCTGACGCGCGGAAGAAAGGCCGGAATTCAGAGAAGGTTTGCATGCCGCTTGTCCCCTGCCCATTTAGCTTTTGTTTGATACGATGGGTGCTCCCCTTTGGCGAGGTGGTGGCTTTGGCTTTCTAGGTTGATAGGAAATGAGTCCCAGCGACTCGAGCTGGTTTTGGTAAATGTATCGGTGAAGACCCAAAAAATCCCTTCCCCAGTGAACGATTCTTTTCCAAGCTGGCTTAAGCCAGAAGCTAACTCGATTTTTCTTCCCCCGGACAGCTCCCGTGATTCTTTGGGCGATTTGGCCAGTGAGAACTCGTAAGAAATCGTGGAGGTCTTTTGGGTGGCTCGCTTTCACAAGAAGATGGATGTGGTTACTGTTTAGAGAATTATTATAAATACGGACTCTAAATTTTT
>JBJSXY010000324.1:0-3785 GCA_046086625.1 Pseudomonadota bacterium
CAAAGGGACCAAATTCGCTTAAATTTTCCCCCAGCCGCACGAGAGCGCGCCTTAAATCCTCATTCTTGGGTTCTGATCTAAGCAAAGTACTTAAAGCCAGTACTTTAGCCATGAGAGTTCCCTTTTCGGCCAAAACTTGGAGACGACTATTTTCAACCGGACCATTTCCATTGAGGAAAAAAGAAATAAATACTTTTCCCAGTTCAATCTCGTCGGGGCGAGCTTGGGCCATCACTTTGGCATAAGCGGATAAATATTCCTGATAATCAATCTCCTCCTGATAAAAGCCCCAGGGAGGGGGACTAAAGTACTCAAACAGCGGATCCCGAGTAAGCATCTTTCTCAAAGTTAAACGAGCTTCATTCAAATCTTTTGAGCCTAAGAGAAACATTGAATAATATACGTAGCTCAGCCATCGATCGGGTGAGGATTCAATAGCTAAACGAAAAGAAGCTCGGGCTTCATCTAATTTTCCTAAAGCGACTTTGGCTCTCCCTTTATAGATATGAATAAGCCAAAGATCGGGAACCTCCACTTCAGCGAGTTGCAAGTAGTCCAACGCGTGAGCGTATTTTTGTTGTTTGATATAGGTTCGTCCCAAATTAAAACGAGCTGCAGGATCATTGGGATTTAATTGGAGAGCTTCTAAGAAGTGTGTTTCTCCAAAATCGTCTTCTTCACTAGCTAAAAGAGAAAAGCCGTACCATAAATGCGCTTTTGCTTTTAAGGAATTTCCAACTGAGCTGGTGATAACTTTATCTAAATGGCTTCTTGCTTGATCGTGACTTTGATTTTCATGAATCAAAAGAGCTGCGTAAGGGATAAGGTATTCCAGATCCTGCGGATTTGTTTGGTGATAAAGGGTTAGTTCCTCTAAAGCTTTTCCAGTTTCGTTTTTAGAAATCAGGTCATAAACGTTACGAATGAAGGGAGTCTCTGAAGAATTCGCCATTTTGGTTGCAAGCGAAGTGGGAGCTGAAACCTGACTTTTACGAGAATTCATTTGGATAATAAATCCAATCAGAGCAAGAAGAAACACTGCCGTTAGGATAGGCGCTCGACGGTGGGTTGCTCTTACTTGGGATCTAAAAACTTCGGGAGAGGGTAAGTCCTCAGTTTTTGTCCAGTGGGCCTCGGAAATCACTTCACGATCGGAAAATGATTTTTCTTCACGAATAATTTCCACAGGCGTCTGAGTCACAGAGGGTGTAGGCGTGTAAGTTGAAGGACTCGGGGTGAGCGTGAGTTCCGACTCAGAGAGATTCAGAGTTTTTGTAGTTTGGGGAATACTGGTGCGAGTGACTTCGTCAATGTCGTGATTCAGAAGATTTTGAGCGGAAATCCAAGGCTTTCCGGCAAATGCAATTTCGTCCTTGGGACTAAATCCATTTTGCCTCAGTTGCTCATGCAGCTCGGCCTGATTGTACGGGCCCAAAATCTGTCGAGCCCGAGTTCGGACAAGCCAGTTTCGGTCAGAAGTACCCATGAAATTCCTCGTAATTTATTAAGATTATCGGCAATTTGAGGAAGAAACCTGAAGGCCAAGAAGAGAGTAGACTCAGTGCCTGAAATGACGCTCACCGGTAAAATAAAGTGGAATTTCAAGCTCCCGACAAGCGTCTATAACATCCTGATCTCGTTGAGATCCTCCTGGCTGCAGAACCGCTTTTATGCCAAGCCCTTTCAGGCGGTCGATACTATCCCGAAAAGGAAAGAAAGCATCCGACGCTAGGATAGCTCCATCACACTGGCCCTTCGCTTTTTGAAGAGCCATTTCAAGAGAGTCAATTCTGCTCATTTGACCCGCTCCAATTCCAACGGTGCGTTGGTTTTTAACTAAAACAATCGCATTGGAACGAACATGTTTACAAATTCTCCAAGCACCACGCATCTCTTCACGATCGCTGGGAGAAAGAGAGGGGCCAGAGGTCATGAGTCTAAATTCTGGGTTTACGCCAAGACCGTTGCGTTCCTGCACTAACCACCCTCCCATCGCGGCTTTTATTTCGAATTTGTGAAAACGAGGATGCGGCCATTGAATGAGTCTTAAATTCTTTTTATCCGCAAGAATTTTTAGAGCGCCTGGTTCAAAAAACGGACTTGCAATGACTTCCAGAAATATTTCTCGGATTAAAAGAGCTGAGGCCTCATCAATTGCCTTATTAGTCGCTACGATCCCTCCAAAAGCACTTTTAGAATCTGAATCCAGAGCCCGTTTAAAAAGTTCTGCCGTTGGGTCAGTCCCCCAAGCTACTCCACAAGGGTTATTGTGTTTGATAATGGCGAGAGCGCCTTCTGAAAAGTCGGCAACGAGTTGGCAAGCGGCCTCACTGTCCAGCAAGTTATTGAAAGAGATTTCCTTGCCCTGAAGGACTTGCCAATCTGGACTGCCACACCAGGCTCCCGCTTGGTGTGGATTTTCTCCATAACGTAAAACCTTTTGCTGGCTTAGATCAATCAGTTGGGGAAAGTCCGATTTCTCCCATTCGCCGAAGATGGACCTATCGTATTGACTCACCCGGAGAAAGCTTTTCTTGGCCATCTTAAATCTAAACGATAACTCGACCCCTTGATGAGGTGAAGCTTCCGATAAAAAATCACTGTAGTCATTTGGGCTCGATAGTACAGTGACCCAACGGTGATTTTTCGAGGCCGCCCTTACCAGCGATGGGCCCCCAATATCAATGAAAGACGTCTGTTCCTCTGTGCTTTTTCCAAAATGATCTTGAAACGGATAAAAGTTTACAACGACCAAATCAAAAAGAGTAAGCTTGAAAGCTTCAATTTCGCTTAAATCTCCTGGATGATCCCGCCTTGCTAGAATTCCCCCAAAAATCCGAGGATTGAGCGTCTTCACTCGTCCCTCCAGCATTTCCGGAGTTTGGGTGAGTTCCTCAACCAGTCGAATTGGAACCCCTAAAGATTCAATAAATCGAGCCGTTCCCCCCGTTGAAAAAATAGTAACCCCCCATTCATGAAGCTTTCGACAGAGGGGTTCGAGATTCGTCTTATCAGAGACGCTGATGAGAGCATTCTTGATGGGAACAAGGGAATGGTTCACCCGTGTAGTAAAGCAAACCCTTTCACTTATCGTCAACGCTTTTGCCTTATGGGTGAGGAACTGATAGTTTTTTCCCAATCGTTTGGAGGATAGGCATGGCTGAGTTCCATCAAAATATTTTGGAAGCAATTGGTAATACCCCCATCGTTAAGTTGAACCAAGTAACTCGTGGGGTTACGGGTGAACTTTTTGCGAAGTGTGAATTCATGAATCCGGGAGGGTCTATTAAAGATCGAATCGGATTTCATATGGTAGAAGTGGCTGAACGAGAAGGAAAAATTAAGCCCGGTGGAACGATTGTTGAAGCGACTTCAGGGAACACGGGAATGGGTTTAGCGATTGCTTCCGCTATCAAAGGCTATCGAACTGTTTTTGTCATGCCTGACAAAATGAGTGAAGAAAAAAGGCAAAATTTGAGGGCCTTCGGCGCTCGAGTAGTTATGACCCCCAGTGGGGTGCCTCCCGAATCTCCTTATTCCCATTATAGTGTCGCTGAAAGAATTGCTAAAGAAACTCCGAATTCTTATTTCATGAATCAGTATGAAAATCTCAGCAACCGAGAAACCCATTTTCAAACGACGGGCCCTGAAATTTGGCGACAAACAGAAGGAAAAATTGACGCAGTGGTAGCGGGCATGGGGACTTGTGGAACCATCACCGGACTTGGCCAATTTTTCAAATCCAAGAACCCCAAAATCAAAATAGTAGGAGTCGATCCCAAGGG
>JBJSXY010000325.1:0-4908 GCA_046086625.1 Pseudomonadota bacterium
AACCATTCTTCTGTTTTCGATTTCTGCGTTTTACATCAAAAGCAGTTTTGACAAGTGGTTCAATTTAAGAATCGGAGAGACCCTACAGCGTAGTATTGACGTCGTTAAAAACTATTATGAAAACACCGAAAGCTCTGCTTCTCATTTTGCTAAAAAAATTTCGACTCAGCTAAAAACAGATTCTTTGCAACGAGAGACGCTACAAACAAAATTGGAATCTCTTCGCACTGAGTATGGCTTAGATGCAGTGGAGTACTATCTAGACCCCATTTCGGATCCGATTATTACTGCATCGAGAGAGAAAAAGAGGTTCATTCCTGCAGTCGCAAAAGACACACTTTTGCAAAGTTTTAAGGGTACAAATCAGTGCCGAGTGCTCGGCTTGGGAACGGGCGAGCTGATTCGTTGTAGTGCTTTTTTGGGGCCCAGCCGGGGAGTGGTATTTGCGGATTACTTTATTCCACTTAGTCTGGCTTCGCAGCTTTCGGAAATCAATGTCACTTATCAAGATTTTAAAGCTGACAATCCACTCAATTTCCCCATTAAGTCGACTTATTTTGCTATTTTGTCAGTTGTCACTTTACTGATTCTTTTTACTGCTTCTTGGACAGGCTTCTATGTAGCTCGTCGCTTAACGGGTCCCATCGAAAGTTTAGCAAGGGGAACAGCTGCTGTGGCGAAAGGCGATTTGGATTACGCAATGAGTTCATCGGGAACCGACGAGTTGTCAAAACTGGTAAATTCTTTCAATGAAATGGTGACTCAATTAAAAAGCAACAAACGACAAATTGAATTGTCACAACAATCTCTCAGACAAATGACTGAAGAATCGAATCATCGGCGTCGATATATTGAAGTGCTTTTGGAAAGCGTGGACTCAGGGGTGGTTTCCATTGATGAAGCTGGAACAATCACGATGATTAATCCAGCCGCAACTGATCTTTTAGGCTTGAGCTCTCAAGAAATTCTGGGAAAATCCTTTTGGGATTTGATTCCAGGCAATCAGCAAAGTGAATACAAAGGTTTATTATTATCCGTTTATCAAAGTTCAAAACCTGTTAAACGAGAAATTCAAATACAAAACAAAAACCAGGAACGAATTACTGTTTTAGTGACATTATCAGTGTTGAGAGATGAATCCAGGAAGCCCTTAGGGGTTGTAGCAGTCTTTGCCAACGTAAGTGAAATTCAGAAAATGGAACGGATGATGGCGTGGCGTGAAGTGGCCAAAAGAATCGCTCATGAAATCAAGAATCCCCTCACCCCGATTCAACTTTCTGTCCAGAGACTGAGACGAAGATATTTAGACAAGATCCAAGATGATGGCACTTTCGATAAAAGCACTCAGATTGTTTTGACTGAAGTTGAATCTCTAAAGAATCTCGTTGGAGAATTCTCCGATTTCGCAAGAATGCCTGAGATCCAACAACGCTCTGAAAATTTAAACTCGCTCGCTTTAGAAGCTGTTAATTTGTACCGAGCCGCTCACGAAGGAGTCTTTTTTGATTTGAAGTTAGACGAGTCTTTGAGCAACCTCCGTTTAGATAGGAGCCAAGTTAAAAGAGCCCTCATTAATTTATTTGATAATGCCGTCTCAGCCATGTCAGGTCAGGGAACCATCACCGTTTCTACTTCCGAAGATTCCTCAAATGACGCTGTAAGCTTGGCCGTTTGTGATAATGGGTGCGGGATTGAGCGGGTTCATGGGCAACTCTTCGAACCTTATTTTTCCACGAAACCCGATGGAACCGGTTTGGGCCTGGTGATTGTACAGAGAATCATGACCGATCATGGAGGAACAATTCGAATGCTCGCTAATCATCCCAAGGGCACAAAAGTTGTTCTGGAGTTTCCAAGAACTTTGAAATTAGCGCCAGTTAAGGAGACATCCGCATGGTCCTGAAAAAGATTTTGATCATCGATGATGAAGAAAATATTTTGGCCTCTTTGCGAGGAGTTCTGGAAGATGAGCACTTCGTAGTAGACACTGCCGAATCTGGCGCTCAAGGATTAATCAAACTGAGAAAGTTCGAACCTGACCTTGTGCTTCTGGATATCTGGATGCCAGGAGACGATGGACTTCACATATTAGAAAAAATTAAATCTAATTCCCCCGATCAAATGGTTATCATGATGTCCGGTCATGGAACGGTGGAAACTGCAGTTAAAGCGATCAAATTAGGAGCATTCGATTTCATTGAAAAGCCGATTCACTTCGACAAGCTTTTAGTCATGTTGGAGCACGCTTTTGAAATGAAAGCGCTTAAAAGTGAAAATAAGATTCTCAGGGATTCTATTGAGGGAGATGAACAACTCATTGGAACAAGTCTTCCCATGTTGCGACTCAAACAGCTTATTCAGCTGACTGCTCCTTCAAATGGATGGGTGGTCATTCAAGGAGAAAATGGAACTGGCAAGGAATTAGTGGCAAGAACCCTTCACAGAGAAAGCCCGAGAACTAAAGAGCGTTTTGTTGCTGTAAACTGTGCAGCGATACCCGATGAGCTGATTGAGAGCGAGCTTTTTGGACACGAGAAAGGAAGTTTCACGGGAGCTCACGAAAGAAAGATCGGAAAATTTGAACAGGCCAATGGGGGCACCCTATTTCTAGATGAAGTGGGCGATATGAGCCCTAAGATGCAAGCCAAAATTCTTCGTGCACTTGAGGAATGTGTCATTCAAAGAGTGGGGGGCAAAGACTTGATTGAGTTAGACCTCCGCGTGGTATCGGCTACCAATAAGGACCTTAAGCGAGAAATCAAACTAGGGAATTTTCGCGAAGACCTCTTTTACCGTCTGAATGTTATTCCAGTTACGGTGCCATCTTTAAGGGACCGAAGAGAAGACATTCCCTTCCTGGTCGAACATTTCATTAATCGTTTCTCTCCGGGAAAGCCCATTCCTATGGCCCAAAACGCCCTCTCAGTACTTCAATCCTATCCTTGGCCGGGAAATATAAGAGAGTTAAAGAATTGGATTGAGCGCGCCTGCATCCTTTCGGGCGGAGATATGTTAGATTGGTCGGAAATCGCAGGTTCAGTGCTCAACATGGAACAAGAAGAAGTGCCTGAGAAAGATGATAAAACTTTGCGAGAGGCAAGAGCCAATTTCGAAAAGCAGTTTATTTTGAGAGTCTTATCGGAGCATGGTGGAAATGTTTCAAAAACAGCCCAACATATTGGCGTTGAAAGAAGCCATCTTCATAAAAAGATTAAAGCCTATGGAATTGATATTTCTGATCAGGGAGGAAACTGATGAGTCTTAATTTATCTGAAGGAACCATTTCACGACGACCCACTCGAGAAATCACGGTGGGAGGCCTAAAGTTGGGGGGAAAAAATCCCATTCGAGTGCAATCTATGACCACACCTAAAACAGAGGATGTGGAAGCCGTTCTTAAGCAAATTCAAGACTTGGTGACTGCAGGCTGTGAAATTGTGCGAGTCACAGTAAATGATCAAGAAGCAGCGGATGCTCTACCTCAGATTCTTCAAAGAGTTACGGTTCCTATCGTGGCCGATATCCATTTTGATTATAAAATGGCTTTGGAGTCTCTGAAACACGGCGTTGACTGTATCCGTATCAATCCAGGAAACATCGGGGCTGAATGGAAAACCATCGAAGTGATTAAAGCAGCTCGAGATCTAGGAAAAGCAGTTCGAATCGGAGTAAATGCTGGCTCGCTTGAAAAACCGCTGCTTAAAAAATATGGGCATCCCACTCCAGAGGCTTTGGTCGAAAGTGCCATGAATGCCATTGAATTAGTAGAAAAGCAGGATTTCTATAATTTCAAAGTTTCTATCAAATCCTCAGATGTGATTAACAACTACCGCGCTTATGCTTTATTATCTGAACGAACCGAGGCCCCACTTCACTTAGGCGTAACTGAATCCGGCACAAAAACTTATGGGTCTATTAAATCGGCTGTAGGAATCGGTTCGCTGTTACTAGCAGGCATTGGGGATACGATTCGAGTTTCTCTCAGTTGTGATCCAGTCGATGAAGTCAAAGCTGGAGTTTACATTTTAAAAAGCATCGGACTCAAAAATGATATGCCAGAAATTATTGCATGTCCCAGCTGCGGACGCGCGGACATTGATGTCTACCGCTTAGCTGAAGAAGTAGAACGCCGCGCTCTGGGACTAGGAAAGAACATAAAGATTGCGGTCATGGGGTGTGTTGTTAATGGCCCTGGAGAATCCATGGAAGCCGATATTGGAATTGCGGGCGGTAAGGGGGAAGGCCTCGTGTATAAAAAAGGCAAGCCCATTGGCAAAGTTCCTGAAGCTCAAATGTTAGATTTTTTGATGCAAGAAATTGAGAGGATGTAAAAGTCATGGCAGATAGAATCACCCCCCGAGAAGAAGACTTTTCACAATGGTATTTAGACATCATCCAAAATGCGAAACTTGCTGATCAAGCTCCCGTCCGAGGTTGTTTAGTATTGCGACCCAATGGCTATGCTTTGTGGGAAGTTGTTCAAGCTGAACTCAACAAGAAATTCAAAGAAACGGGCCATCAAAACGCTTATTTTCCAATGTTCATTCCAGAAAGTTTCTTAAATCTTGAAAAAGATCATGTCGAAGGCTTTGCTCCTCAATGTGCAGTAGTCACTCATGGAGGCGGAAAAAAGCTAGAAGAAGCCTTAGTGGTGCGGCCCACGTCTGAAACGATTATCAACAGCATGTACTCGAAGTGGATTAAAAGCTATCGCGATCTTCCGCTTTTGATTAACCAATGGGCCAATGTTTGCCGCTGGGAAATGAGAACTCGTCCTTTTTTGCGAACAATGGAATTTTTGTGGCAAGAAGGCCACACTTGCCACGAAACCGAGGATGATGCTCGAAAAGAAACCTTGAGAATGTTGGATATTTACTTAAGTTTTGTTCGGGATGTATTTGCGATACC